>NZ_JBFRDK010000048.1:0-37349 GCF_052113545.1 Paenibacillus sp. TAF43_2 | reverse complement strand
TTCATATTCAATTGATAGAAATCAACGTGAACAATTTTATTGCTCAGCGGATCTCTTTGTATATTTTGAATTAATACTGGCTTATTCCCTTTTTCCGGAATAGCTGCATTTAAAATGGCGCGCGGGTTGTGCTTTATGACTGATAATATTTCTTTCTCAGCGACGATAACAGAAATGCTGCCGACATCCTTGCCGTATACAATAGCTGGTACCTGTCCTTGCTTTCTTAATAGATTAATCTTGGATTTGCTTAAATCGACCCGTTCGTTTAACTGGATAGTATTGCTCATCATTTGTTGCCTCCTAATCGAATGGGGTACTGTCAAACCGACAATAAAAAAGACTGATTAGCAACAGAATGTCTAATCAGCCCGCTAACGACCATATTTTCTTGTCATATGTTAATTTTATCACAAGTTCTCTACTTGTCAAATCCGTACAAATCCTGCTCGATTGACAAGAAAATATGGTCGTGCTAAGGTTTGAACAGCAGATAGGAGCGGAATTGCAAGAGACGGCAGCAACTGAAGCTGTTAAGTAGTAACACTGGGATAGCTAAAAACCAAAAGCATATCGTTTAATCTCGGAAATAAAGACATCTTTATTTCTTTTTTTTATTGTCATTTGTAAATATTTTTAAAATGAGGGAGCGATTTCATTGGAAAAAGTTTTAATCAAGCGGAATATAGCATTTTTGGGAACCAGTTTGCCTAGAGAATGCGGATTAGCTGCTTTTTCTCAGGATCTGATGAATGAGATCGAACAAATTCAAGATTTTAATGCACCACGCATGATTGCGGTTAACAATAACAAGTCCTATGCGTACGGCAATCAGGTGATGGCTCATAGCAACAAGAAGCGACTTTCCTGAGGGCCCGGCTAAACGCCCTAATTTAGTTCTAGGCTAAGGGCGAATGGTAACACGCGTGCCAATAGGCACTATTTTGGACAAGGCGAGTACATCATCGTTAAACATTCGGATGCAGCCGTGTGAGACGATATGTCCGATGGAAGAAGGATCGTTGGTGCCATGGATGCCATAATGCGGCTTCGAGAGCCCCATCCAAAAGGCGCCGAACGGTCCGCCGGGATTGGGCTGCTTATTAATAATCGTAAATTCACCTGTAGGCGTTTGAGTTACCATTTTGCYGATGCCAACGGGAAAAGCTTGAGTGACGACGTCGCCGTCCAGCAGATAGAGCTGACGATCGGAAAGATCGATGATAATACGGTAGTCGGGCATGGGGGACTCACTCCTTTTCTCCTATGTTATGTAGAGCGGCAGCGGTTTGCTTCAAAGATTTAGGCGCGCCCAAAAAAAGAGCCCAAAGGATGTGTCCTAGGGCTCTTTGGTCATTTTATTTTATAGTATATAACTCTAGCAATATTCTGCCTCGCCCTCGTTTTCCCTCGCATTGTCTATGTGCTTGTTTTACATCTGCTAGAGAATAGACAGTGTTGATCTCTGCTTTGATCGTTCCATCTGCAAGGAGTTGAGCAAGCTGTTCAAGGTTAGCATGAGTAGGGAAGGAAAGCAGCTCCTTTAAATTTTTTATATCGTTCAAATGCTCGGCTATTTGTATATGAGTTAAATGTACCTTGATGCTATTAAGGAAGCAAGCAGGCACTTTTTTCTGATCGAAACGATTCCTTAACATTAGCTTGCTCAGCTTCTATGGTACAATAAAAGTAATAGATGAATGAACATCATGATTTTTCTTAAAGAGGTGCAGTTTATGATCCTAGTAAGCTCTTGTTTGGCTGGGTATGAGGTAAGATATAATGCAACGCATAGTGTAAATGAAATCATTCAACAATTGGTGCAGCAAAAGAAAGCCATTGCTGTATGTCCTGAATTGCTGGGCGGTTTCTCTACTCCAAGAGAGTCAGCCGAAATTGTTGGCGGCGACGGCGATGATGTGTTAAACGGTACAGCTAGAGTAATAGAGAAATCGGGCAGGGACGTAACGGCGATGTATGTGGATGGTGCACACATTACGCTCAAAAAAGCGAAGGAAGTAAATGCGGAAGTTGTTGTACTTAAGGAATATAGCCCTTCTTGCGGCAGCGTGATGATTTATAATGGAGAGTTTAAAGGCAATAAGAGGACTGGGAATGGGGTCACGACCGCCCTGCTTAGAAGAAGCGGCATAAGAGTGATATCCGAAGAGCAGCTTGGGGAATTTTTGGTGGAGATGAGTTTCTAGCTGAAATGAATATTTGAAAAATAATAGAGTTATAAATAAAAAGGAGCCTCCTAGGAGGCCCCGTCTTTAGTATTTAGTGACCTGATGATTCGTGGTCGTTGGATAGCTTAAGTACGTCAAATACTTTGAACAATAGACTAAGTATAATAGCTACTRCGGTTGCAAGAGCCATCCCAGTAAGCGAGAAGTCCCCGATTGTAAGCTTTACACCGCTAAGTCCAGTCACAAGAACGACGGTTGTCAAAAACAGGTTGGTCGGTTTGCTGTAATCCACTTTGGACTCAACGAGCATCCGGAAGCCGGAAGCAGCGATAACACCGAAGAGCAGCAAGGATACACCGCCCATAACTGGCGTTGGAATACCGGAAATAAGTGCAGAGAATTTACCAGAGAAGGAAAGGACGATCGCAATGACAGCCGCGCCGCCAATGACAAAGGTGGAGTAAACCTTTGTGATCGCTAGAACACCAATATTTTCACCGTAGGTCGTGTTCGGCGTAGAGCCTACAAAACCCGATAGAATGGTGGAAATACCGTTGCCCAGCATGGAGCGGTGCAGACCTGGGTCCTTCGATAGATCTTTGTCTACGATATTGCCCGTAACAACCAAATGCCCAATATGCTCGGCAATGACGACAAGCGACGCAGGTGCAATCGCAATAATCGCCGACCAGTGGAACTCAGGGAAAGTGAAATGTGGCAATTGAACAAAGCTATTCTCAGCGAGCTTGCTGAAATCAGTGAAGCCCATGAAATGAGCAAGTACATAACCTGTAGTAATACCGATCAGAATCGGAATAATGCGCATGAATCCGCGGAATAAGACGGAACCTAGCACCGTTACGGCAAGGGTGACGGTAGAGAGGATTACGATCTTTGGATCCGGGCTCCATACGACGGCAGGATCGGCATCAGTCGGAATAATCCAGCCTGCCATCCGAGCAGCAACTGGAATGAGCTCTAAACCGATAATCGCGACGATTGCACCCATCGCTGCTGGAGGAAATACGACATTGATCCAGCCGGTGCCTGCTGCTTGAATGATGAGAGCGACAATCGTAAAGATAACGCCTGAAATAATAAATCCGCCTAATGCAGCGGCATAGCTGCCTCCGCCCACTTGATCGCCGATTACGGCGCCTGCTGGTGCGAGAAATGCAAAGCTGGAACCGAGATATGCTGGAATCTTATTGTTGCATATCCAGAGATAAAGAAGTGTTCCGATACCGTTCATAAGCAAACAAATTGCCGGATCAACACCGAGTATATTCGGTACGAGCACGGTAGAGCCGAACATAGCAAATAAATGCTGCAAGCTTAGCAGTGCGCTTTGCAGGGCAGGCGGTCTTTCATGAACCCCAATTGCTTTTTTCATGAGAATAAGCTCCTTCAATATAATAGGTTGTCTATTTTTGACCCTTGTTGATTCTACATAGTGAAGCGGGGTTTGACAAGTGTTTTCTTATCATACGCTGGTCATATACGAATACATTAATGAAGAAGGGGAGGTGAAAGGATGGAATTGTGGGTGATATATCTTATTCTCGCTGGCATACTGATCGTCGTGGAAATGCTGACGCTTACATTTTATTTGCTTTGGCTTGCGATTGGTGCCATAGTCGCCGCTGTCATTGATTGGTTTTGGCCGGGCTCATTTGTCGTGGAGCTGGTGGCTGGGTGTATCATTGTCCTTATCTTGACTATCTTCACTGGTCCAATTACTCGTCGTTTCCATTCCTCGAAAGGTTTTAAGGATGCCGTGGACGAGCTCGTCGGAAAACAAGGAATTGTGCTTGAGGATATTGCGGCAGATGTACCCGGTATCGTCAAGGTGGGAAATGAAACGTGGAGTGCAGCATCGAATGAACGGTTATTGAAGGGTGATTCAGTTAGGGTTGTCAGTCGCGGCAGTGCAGTGCTTCAAGTTGAGAAATGGGGAGGCTAACTAGATATGGGTTATATTATTGCTATTATTTTATTGGTTATCGTTGTAGTGTTTGTATCATTATCGATCAAAATCGTRCCGCAGCAAAGGATAGGCGTTGTCGAGCGTCTAGGAAAGTTTAATCGGCTGCTTACGCCGGGGGTTAATATTCTAATTCCGATTATTGATCATGTACGAACGTATCATGATTTGCGTATACAGCAGGCGAACGTTCCGCCGCAAACGGTCATAACGAAGGATAACGTACAGGTCAAAATCGATACGATTATTTTTTATCAAGTGACCGGCCCAGAACAGGCTACATATGGCATATCTGATTATGTATACGGGGTGCGAAATATAAGCACAGCTACGATGAGGCAAATTATTGGTAAAATGGAGCTTGATGAAACATTATCAGGCCGCGAGAAAATATCAACCGACATTCGGATCGCCCTTGATGAAGCGACAGAGAAGTGGGGCGTGCGCATCGAGCGCGTAGAGGTTATTGATATTCAGCCTCCAGCGGACATCCAAGATGCAATGGATAAGCAAATGAAGGCGGAGCGAAGCAAACGAGCAATGGTGCTTGATGCAGAGGCGGCGAAGCAGGATATGATCTTGCGGGCAGAGGGTGACAAGCAAAGCAAAATACTGAAGGCTGAAGGCGATAAGGAAGCTAGAATCCGTCAAGCGGAGGGTCAGCGCCATGCGCAGGAGCTGGAAGCGCTTGGCGAAGCGAAGGCGATTCAATCCATCGCTGAAGCTGAGAAAAACCGAATTGAGCTTATACGCTCTGCGGGACTAGATGAGAATGTGCTGACATACCGCTCGCTCGAGGCATTATCCGATATCGCTCAGGGAGCTGCGAATAAAGTGTTCATTCCAACACGGGCAATCGATACACTTGGCAGTATTGGAGCCATTGGGGAAATGCTTAAAGCGAGCAAATAAATATAGTGATTGCAAAAAATGTCTCAGGAGCAGTGTATTCTGCTTTTGGGATATTTTTTTTGCAATCCGATATTTTATTTCTCTAAAGTCAGTGGGTTTGCAGTATGAATCATAACATTCTTGGATAGTTCAACATGGGATTCACCCTTAAACTTAAAAAGAAAGCGCTTTATATTAAACGAGTAAGAGGAGGAAATAATGTTGAGTCGATTTAAATTCAAGAAAGGTTGGTCCATTATTTTTGCATTGCTTGTGTTATTCCAAACGGCAGTCGGTGCGAATACGACAGTTGCTGAGGCTCAGACGCCGGTTGCTGCTGTAAACAGCCAATCCTATGAGGCTGAGGCAGCCATTAATCAGCTTAGCGGTAAAGCAGAGGTTAAGGACTGCGAGCTTGCGGTGGGCTGCTCAGGCAATAAGCTGGTAGGCAGTCTGTGGGGAGGCTCTGCTTTGCAGTTCAACGCTGTGAATGTGGATACTAAAGGGATCTATACGATGACGGTGCATTATATATCGGGCGATCCGAGATCGTTAGCCGTCAGTGTGAACGGAGGCGGAACCGATCATTATGATTTGCCGAAAACGGCAGATTGGAGCACGCGAGGAACTTACGAGATCCAGCTGGAGCTTCATCAAGGCGAGAACGTCATTCGTTTCGATGATGAAGGCGGATACGCGCCGGATATTGACAAGATCGAGCTGAAATTGCTGAATACTGGTCCGGGTACAGATCCGAATGAACCGCCTGCTGGAAGCGGGCAAGTGTATGAAGCGGAAGGACTGGACAATAAGCTAGCCGGCAATTCTGCTGTAAAATCCTGCAAAGCGGAAACGGAATGCTCCGGTGGAAAAAAGGTAGGCGACATTTGGGGCGGATCAACGCTGCTTTTCCAAAAGGTTGCTGCAAAAGCAGAGGGGATCTATACCTTGAAGGTGTGCTATATTTCCGGCGATCCTCGGTCATTTTCTATTCGTGTGAACAATAGCGAGAAAGAGACCTATTCCCCGCCTGCGACTGCGAACTGGGATACGGTTGGCGTGTTCAGTATGGAGGTACAGCTGCAAGCGGGCAGCAATACCATTTTATTTGACGATAATGGCGGATGGTCGCCGGATATTGATAAAATCGAGATCATCAGCTCGCAGGTACCGGGTGAAAATCCGGGTGATGTGGATGGGATCGGCAATATTGGCAAGCAAATCGATTCCAGCAAATTTGGCTCGATTAAAGTGGAGCAGCATAAGTCAGGCGTCACTTTATCAAGCGGCGTCTACAAAATCATTTATAACACAGAGTCTGGACTTTCAGCGTTCGAATGGAACAACAAGACGATTGCCAAAGGGTTGTACAGCAGTATCCAATTGGACAAGCAGCTCGACAGCAAAAACTACGCTGAGCATTTGTTCTCTATGAAAAAAATCGAGAAAATAAATGACGGTCATGGCAAAGGCATTCGGGTAACGATTGAGAATCGTGAGTCCGGTCTGCCGACGATGAAGCAAATTTATCAAATCTATGAGCGTTTGCCTTATTTTCTAATTAGTCAACAAGTAACGGGTAAAGACATACTCAGCACAAATGATATGGCTCCTCTTGTCCTTAATGCCAAGGGTGGAATCGATATTGGAAGCTACTCGGAAAATAGGGTGCTGGTCGCTCCGTTCGATAATGACGCGTGGTCTAGATACCAAGCGCGGACGATGAATACAAGTCTGAACAACAATAATTATGTCAGCTCAGAATTGACAGCTATTTATGATAATACTAGCCGAAATGGATTGGTTATTGGATCGGTCACACATGATAAATGGAAAACAGGAATCTATTGGAGCGGTTCTAATGATCGTTTAAACAAGCTCAAGGTATACGGCGGTTTCTCTTCCCCTACCTCGACGCATGATACGATTCCACATGGAAAGGTAACGGGTACGACGATTACTTCGCCGCAAATTCTCGTTGGCTACTATGCAGACTACCGCGCGGGCCTTGAGAGCTTCGGTCAAGCGAACGCTGCAGTTGCGCCGCCGCTTGCATTTAAGCACGGTGTGCCAAAGGGTGTGCCTGTGGGCTGGAACAGCTGGGGCGCATATGAAAGTGATTTAAGCTACGATAAAGTAGTCGCTGTGTCTGATTTCTTCAAGAACAATTTGCAGAAAAATTCCTTCTCGAACAAAGGCAATGTTTATATTAATTTGGACTCCTATTGGGATAATCTGTCCGAGGAGCAGCTGAAGCAAGCAGTTAAGGTTATTAACAAAAACGGGCAAAAAGCCGGCATTTATTATGGCCCTTTTGTTTATTGGGGCGATAACATGAGTCAGGTCGTAGAGGGTACAGACGGGAAATACACGTATGGAGATATTATTTTGCGGGATCAAAGCGGCAGCCCGCTGCCGAAAGTAGACGGCGCCTACGCGATCGATCCGACTCATCCCGGCTCTAAGCAGCGGATTGAATATTATTTCAAACGGTTTCTTGATTACGGATATGAGTATATTAAAATCGATTTCCTAAGCCATGGCTCCTTCGAGGGAAAACATTTTGACCCTAATGTTCAAACAGGCATTCAGGCTTACAATCAAGGCATGGATCATATCAATAAGGTGCTTGGCGGAAAAATGTTCATCAGCGCCTCTATTGCTCCTTTATTTCCGAGTCAATACGCCCACGCAAGAAGGATCTCATGTGATATTGACGGCTCACTGAGCCGCACGGAATATCAGCTGAACAACCTTACCTATGGCTGGTGGCAGAACGGAACGATCTATTCGTATACCGATCCAGATTATATGACGCTTGTGAAAGGCGGTTCGTTTGATGCTGCGCAGTCTCGGGTCAATTCAGCGGCTATTTCCGGTACTGTATTTCTAAGCTCAGATGATGTCAGCAATCCGGCAGCACAAGAATTGATGAAGAAGCTGCTCACTAACAAGCAAGTGAATGAGGTTGCACTTAAAGGTCAGGCGTTCAAGCCAGTAGAGGGCAACACAGGTACAGGGGCTGCGGATACATTCATCATGCAAGAAGGGAAAGATTACTATCTTGCTGTATTTAATTATACGAATGCCCCTGTGTCGAAGACGGTAGATTTTGCGCGTGTTGGCATTCCATCGTCCTCCAAAGTAAAAGTTACGGACCTATGGACGAATGCATCCAGTCAGGCAGCAAATCAACTAAAGGTGGACTTGAATGGCGCGCAATCGAAGCTTTACAAAATTACCGTAAAATAAACCAGCAGCAAAAATCATGACTAAGCAGCTATGACTGTGAAACCGAAAAATCCCTCAAGCAATAGTGCTTGAGGGATTTTTATTGTCTAGCATTTTAACGTCCAGGAATTCTTATCGTGACCGTCGTGCCAATTCCGAGCCTGCTGTAAATAGAGACGCCATATGATTCGCCGTACAAAAGTTTAATTCGATTGTCGACGTTGCGAATGCCATAACCAGACAAGTTGTCGCTGCTAACCGGCAGCTCTTCTCCGCTATGGCCGCGCATATGCATGCCCATGCCGTCATCGATGACTTTGAGAATGATATCATGGCCATCGCGATAAGCCTTTATCATAATGTTTATTCCGAGCGTGTCGTCCCAAATGGCATGGTTCATTGCGTTTTCAACGAATGGCTGCAGTGTTAGCTTTACGATTGGGCAGGGCAGCACAGATTCTTCGATTTGATAAAGCACGCGAATGAGTTCGCCGAATCTTACCTGCTGGATGGCAACGTAGTAGCGGGTAAGCTGAATTTCTTCATGGATTGAAAGTTTGTTTTTCCCTTTGTTGAGCGAGATCCGGTAAAACTTTGCTAGATCCGTAACCATTTTGTTCATTCGCTGATCAGAATTTCGAATGGCAAGCGACGATATGGAGGCGAGTGTATTGTACAAAAAATGCGGATTAATTTGCGCTTGCAGCACATTCATCTCGGCTTCTCGCTTATCGATTTCTTTCTTGTATACGTCGGAAATTAAATTGCTGAGCCGCTGCGCCATCTTCCGCAGCACATTTCCGATTTGGCCAATTTCATCGCGTCCAAGCGGCCTCATATCGAAGAGATCGAACTCCTCTCTTTCGATGCGCCGGATCATGCCGACTAAATAATCGACGCGTTTCGTAAATTGTCTGGCTGTGGCGTAGATGAACAGCGTCATAAGCCCAAAGCTGATTAACGCAAAAATTAAAATCCGCTTGGCTGTTTTATTCGCCTTGGTAAGGAAGCTGCTGTAAGGGACGAGCGAGATGCTTTTCCAACCGAATTTGGTCGTATTATAGACGACAAGCATTTTCTCTCCATTAAAGCTGCTGTCGAATCTTCCTTCTCTAGCGCTCGGAAATTTCTCCTTCACAAATTGATTAAGCGGACGATTTAACATGTTTTTGTCCTTAGCGGACATAATAAGGCCGCTATCATTAACGATTAATATCGTTTTCTCTGATGTCTCTTTCTCCATCAAACGGAAAATATCCGATTCCAAAATGTTGATGGTCAAAATTCCATAGGCATTGTCTAGATTGCTAATATTAAGCATGCGTGTCAGCGTAAACATGGAAGGCTGGTCAACAACAGGGGGCGTTGCTACAAACCGAACATTTCCGTAGCTGTTAAGCAATGAGCGGTACGTAGTCGACCGTTTGAACGCATCATCCATTCGTTTAATGTAAATGCCGTCAGCTGGCAGCGAATCGTTATTAATATAAATAGACATGGAATGAATATCTGGATTTGTAGTCAGCATATTCGAAAAGGTGTTATTAATGTATTGATAGGCATCAACAAACAGAGAGGGCTCCTCTGTATAGTTATTCGTTAAGTAAGCGCGCAGCGAATTGTTTAAATAAAGATTTGCTGAAAGCTTTGTGTACGTATCCAGCTTATTTTCTAAATTTGAATTGATTTGAGCAACAGACGCAACGGAGTTCGTGTACATTTGGTCAGAAAGCTCGCTCTTAATCGTCTGATAAGAATATAGAACAAAAAACACTAAAGGAATAATGGCCCCGAGTAAAAACATGACAAACAGCTTTTCTCTTAGCCGCAAATTGTTAAAAGGCCTCGTCAGCCAGCCTGTTACCTTTTTCATGCGCTCTCACTCCAGCCTATAGATACATTTTCCGAAACTCATTAGGTGTACTGCCTTTGTGCCTATGGAAGATGGAGCAAAAATAAGAGACGTTCTCATACCCGACGCTGTGAGCGACCTCACGCACCTTAAGGGATTTGTCCTTTAACAAGTCAGCTGCCCGGTTCACACGAACCTTCGTTATATAATCAAGAATCGTCTCACCCATTTTTTCTTTAAAAATGCTTCGAATATAGTTGGGTGATAAGTAGACCTCCTTGGCGATCTCCTCGACCGTAAGCGGCAAATGATACCGTTCGCTAATAAGCTTAACGATTTGGTCGGCCACGGCTTGATTGCGGTCAACATCTCTTTCGCTTAAAGCCTTTCTTATTTCTTCGCAGAAGTGCATGACATAAGCTTGAATCTGTAAGGATGAGCTCATCGATGAAATTTCCTTCCAATGGTCCACAAGCAGCAAGTCCTTGAGCGAGCCTGCAAGCAGCATGGAGAAATGCTGCTCTAATGCAGCCATTAGTCGAATAATGGCTCGGATAGTAAAATTTCGATGGATACGTTCTTTGCGAATCGTTGAGAAGAGCGCTTCTAACTGCATGGTTACCTGCTTGGCGTCTCCTGACTGCAAGGCGGAAGCAAGCCGAGCTGCAAGCTGCTCGCCATCATCATCCGTTTGTTTGGTAGGCAATAAATCATCCGGCGTTATGACGGCTCCGCCGAGCCTGAAAAACTTCTCCTCATTGCAAGCTCGCCCCTGCAAGTAGGCATCCCAAATAAGATCAAACCCGATATGCGGCGCGGACAATCCTATCGTAATTTGTGTTCCGAAGGAGAGGGAGAGCTCCTCTCGGAACTTCTCCCAGAAATCTATTGTAGCTTTCGCGGCTCTCTGCTCATTGCGCCATTGAAAGAGAACGAATAAAGCATGCGGCTCGCTTTCAACAACAATAAAGGAATCGAGGTACTGCCGGGCAATAGTCCGCATGAGCTCCACTCTATCGGGAGAGGCTTCGCTTGCTGGCTGCGCCGAAATCGGGTAGTCTGCCGGCGCATCTATCGTTGCATAAAAGGCTGCAAACTCCCTGTTTGCACTGAAATCAGATGAGCTAAGCTCCCATTTCTGAATCCAATCCTTTCGCTTCTCTTCATGCGGCTCGCGTATAATACGGGTCATCCATTTTTCACGCAGCCATTCTCCGCCCTGATCTGATAACTGTTCCTCCTCGCATTTTTTCTTTACCTTCTCAATTAACGCGATCAGTTCCTCCATATCTATCGGTTTTAACAAGTAGCCAGTCGCCTCAATATTCAGCGCTGCCTTAATATACTGAAACTCGTTATGTCCGCTCAAAAATATGATTTTTACGTTCTTATCGATTTGCTTTGCTCTTCTTCCGAATTCCAGCCCGTCCATAATGGGCATGCGGACATCTGTCAAAATAATGTCAGGCTTTAATTCAGCCAGCTTGCTAAGCGCTTCCTTGCCATTTCGCGCCGTCCCCGCGACCGTAATGCCGATTTTGTCCCATGGCACATAATGCTCCATCGTTTCGAGCTCAATGGCTTCATCATCCACTATCAAAATGCTGTACACGCTTGTTCCCACCTTTTATCATGTATCTGTTTTTGAATGTTTATTTAGTTTATCTGCAATACCGCATTTCAACAATGGAGCATGTGGAAGTGTGTCGTTTTGCGTTACAAATCGGTAAATGCTTGTATAGAATGGGCAGGGCGGCCGACC
This sequence comes from Paenibacillus sp. TAF43_2, assembly GCF_052113545.1. NCBI lineage: Bacteria > Bacillati > Bacillota > Bacilli > Caryophanales > Paenibacillaceae > Paenibacillus > Paenibacillus sp. TAF43_2. The sequence goes on along the minus strand of NZ_JBFRDK010000048.1, from coordinate 25,440 downwards.
TATAATGAAGTCACTAAGCAACGCAAGATTGGCAGGAGGTTATTAAATGGAATCCATAATGAAAGCGGAATCAAGTAAATCTGTTCCACCCCAAAAGAAGCGCAGCATTGGAAATTCAAATGTATGGGGCAGATTGAAGGAACAGCGGCTATTATTTGTGCTCATGCTTCCGGCTTTAATCGTCACACTCATATTTTCTTACGTTCCCATGTTTGGCTTATACATGGCATTCATTAATTACTCGCCAGGCGGAGGATCATTTTTTGGACAGTTTTTTACAACAGAGTTTGTAGGGCTGGAGTGGTTTAACTACTTCTTTACGAATGGCGACTTCGTCAGAGTAATGCGCAATACGCTGGCACAAAGCTTTCTATCTTTGTTATTCGGTTTCCCAATGCCGATTATTCTTGCCTTAATGATTAATGAAATGCGCAATGGCTGGTTCAAACGGACGTTTCAAACGGTATCTTACATGCCTCATTTTATTTCGTGGGTCATTGCTGCAAATATTATTATCACGGTACTTTCTTCAAGCGGTGTCATCAACAATTTGTTGACGGGGCTTGGAATCATCGATGAGCCGATTCAGTTTATGCAAAACGGTCCGCTGTTCTGGTGGATTATCGCTTTCTCCAACACATGGAAGGACATGGGCTTTAACGCCATTATGTATTTGGCCGCTATCTCAGCTATTAACCCGGAGCTGTACGAGGTGGCGAAGGTAGACGGGGCAAGCCGCTTAAAGCAAATGCTGCACATCACGCTGCCGTCTATTAAACCGACCATTATCATTCTTGCCATTTTAGCGGTAGGCGGAATATTGAACGCAGGTTTTGATCAGCAATTTTTGATGCAAAATAATACGGTGCTCCAATATTCGGAAGTTATTGACACGTATACGTACAAATATGGTTTGCAAAACGGAATGTTCTCTTACGGAGCAGCTGTTGGATTATTCAAATCGGTCGTCGCGTTTATCCTTGTTCTAAGCGTCAATAAGATGGCCAAAAAAATGAATGAACAGTCGTTGTTCTAGGACAAACAAGAAAAGGAGAACACTTCATGGCAAAATTTAAAAATGATTTTCTGTTTATGTCGATCGTCTACTTATTCATCATCGCGGTTTTTATCGTAACCTTTTATCCTTTCTGGAACATATTTATCATTTCGTTCAATAATGCTGAAGATACGCTGCGAGGAAATCTGTATTTGTGGCCAAGAGACTTCAGCTTAGCCAGCTATAAGCAAATTTTATCCGATAGCGAGATTTGGACGGCCATTAAAGTTACGGTGCTGCGGACGCTAATCGGAACGCCACTCGCGGTTATTGTCATTAGTATGCTTTCCTATTCGCTAAGTAAACGCGAGCTCGTTGGAAATCGGTTCTGGTCACTGTATTTTGTGTTCACGATGTATTTTGGCGGCGGACTCATTCCTTATTACATGGTGCTCAAAAGCTTGCATCTCATTGACAGCTTTATGGTGTTTATTTTACCGGGCATGATGAACGTCTTTTATATGATTATTGTTCGAACCTTCATGCAGCAGCTTCCGCAGGAGCTGGATGAATCAGCAAAAATAGACGGCGCTAATTACATGCAAATTTTCTTCAAAATTATACTGCCGCTAACGACACCAGTGCTCGCGACGATCGGCATGTTTACGGCCATTGGCCACTGGAACGCTTGGTTCGATTCCTACGTGTTCACGTATAACTCTGATCTTAAGACGCTTCAGGCCGTGCTTGTAAAAATCTTGAATCAGTATCAAACCAGCTCCATGGTTGGCGACGCGCAGCAGCTCGCTGATGCTTCGAAACGACTGGCCGTGTCTCCGGATACGATTCGGATGGCAGCAACTATGGTAGCAACGCTTCCGATATTAATGGTTTATCCATTTTTACAAAAATATTTTGTTAAAGGCATGACCCTTGGTGCAGTAAAAAGCTAATGAAGCGGGAACTTTGTTGGAGGTGATGCCGATCACGCTTAAGTAGGGATAAAAATGTACTATAATAGAATCACTTAAGAGGGGGATTTATACTATGCGTACTAAAAAATGGATCGTATTATTTTTAAGCATGATCGTTGTCATTTCCGTATTATCAGCTTGCGGCTCCAATAATGCTAAAGAAAACGGCAACTCGAGTGCTGGCGAGAATAGCGCTGGAAATGACAAGTCTAACGAACCACTGACCATAACCTTTTTCGATAAAAATACGGGAGATAAATTCAGCAACGCGGTAGCGGCAGAAATTACGAAGCGGACAGGAATTACAGTAGAAATTCAGCAGCCAACCGGCAATCCAGCGGAGAAGCTGAATCTGATGCTTGCAAGTGATGATCTGCCGGATCTCATCATGTTCGAGAGAAGCAGTGATTTGGTTAACAAATACATTGAGTCGGGTGCTATCATTCCACTAAATGATTTAATTGAAAAAAACGGCCCGGATGTAGCAAAAATGTATGGCGATGTGCTTAACAAAACGCGTTATAAAGACGGTAAAAACTATTACCTTTCCAACTGGTATGGGTTTGAGAATGAGCCCGTATTTGGCTTCAATATGCGTAAAGATATTTTGAAGGAGCTGGCTCCTGATAAAGCAGAAGGCGGAGTGCCTTTCACGGAAACTGAATTCAAGCAGCTATTGCTTGATTTTAAAGCGAAATATCCTACGATGGACGGTAAAGAAACAATCGCTCTATCGATGGATGGAGAGAACTTTGGCGGTACACTAGGCACTTTCAAAGGTATGTTCGGTATGCTGCCTTTCTACGATGAGAATGGTGAGCTGAAGTTTGATGTGAAAGACCCGCAATACCGCAAAATGATTATGTACATGAATGATTTGTACAGGACAGGCCTGATCGATAAGGAATGGGCGATTAACAAAAAGCAAGCTTGGGAACAAAAATTGGCGACAGGTTCTGTATTTGCTTCAACAGGCGCGTACTGGGATGCTGGAGGAGCAAACACGATTCTGAAGAAGGATCGTGGTGAAGAATCACAGCTGTTCCCTTACAAGGTTGTAGCAGATGGCGTAGATCCTGCAAAAACGACATACGGCGGACGCAGCTCACTTGGCTGGGATGCGATTACGATTACGAAGAAAAATAAAAACCCGGAACGCACGATGAAATTTATGAACTTCCTCGCGAGCGAAGAAGGTCAATATTTGTTGATGTGGGGAATTGAAGGCCAGCACTGGGATATGAAGGATGGCAAGCATACGCCGCGTCCAGAAGTGCTGCAAAGCTTTAAAGACGATTGGAATGCCTATACAAAGGAATCAGGCATTCGCAAATGGACTTGGTTTATCAAAAACGGCAATGGTTCCGACGGAACACCTTATGACTTAGCGGGCCGCTTCGAACGCGGCGCTGTCGATAAGATGGCACTCAAAAACTTGTCTGACTCGGTGTATGACTCCGTACTCTTCGATGGTCTTGGACCGCAGGGAGGAACGCCTGAAGCACTGAATGAGCAGAAGGTTAATGATATTGTGAAGCAGGGGCTGACGAAAGCGATTATGGCGAAGTCACCTGAAGATGCAAACAGCATTTTTGATAAAATGCTTAGTGACATGAAAGCTGCTGGAGATGCAAAGGTTGAAGCGATTTATACAACCAATTACAAAAATCGTGTTGAGCTTTGGAAATAAACATAATGCAAGCATGATGGAGGCCGGCGCTGCCGGCCTTCTTCCATTATAAAAGAGGAGCGGATGAGAGATGAAGATTGGGCAATTCGAGCTGGAGCAGCGCATGGAGGAATATGTTGTTGATAACGGAGTCATTCAGGCAATCGTACATTTGACGGATGGGCATGTATCGCTGAAGTGGAGCAGCGGCGCGGCGCTGGTTGGCCTTTATGCCGAAGCGCGTTATGGTTTGGAGCAGCTTCGCTCTACTTTTTACAGCAAGCATGTTGTAAACGAAACGTCTACCCACGCCATTGAGGATGGGTTTGGCAAAGGAGTGCACTGGAGCTTTGAGCATGAAGAGCTTGGCAAGCCATCAATGCGTCAGCATTTCCGTATGTACGAGCAGCTGCCTTATTTGTTGATGGAGCTTGAAGTGGAAAGCGAGCTCGAATGGGAGACGAATGAAATCACGCCGCTAGCCGCATATTTAAATGATGGAAGTATTGCACAATTTGGAGCAGATGCAGGTGCCAGCGAGGAAATCAGGGCGTTATTCGTTCCATTCGATAATGACAAATGGGTTCGTTTTGCCTCACATGCTATTCCTTGCAGTGTACACAGCTATGAGACAACCGCCATTTATCGTGCGCAAAGCAGAAACGGATTTGTTATTGGATCAGTCACGCATGATACTTGGAAAACAGGCGTAGTTGTAGAAGGGACGTTCCCTGAGGATCTGGGCAGGCTGCGCGTTTATGGCGGAGCCGCTGATATGCAGACGAGAGATACGGTTGCACACGGAACAATTCGCGGTAAAAGCATTGTATCTCCGACGATTTTTGTCGGTGCGTTCTCGGATTACCGCGATGGGCTTGAAGTGTATGGCAAGGCGAATGCCGTATTGACACCAGCACTTCCTTGGGAAGGCGGCGTACCGATGGGCTGGAACAGCTGGTCAGCCGTCATGGGGAAGCTTGATTATGATGTGTATACGTATACATCTGATTTCTTCTCCAGACATTTGCAGCAAAACAGCTTTGCTGACGATCAGGGAAGCCTTTACGTCAACTTCGACTCCTTCTGGGACAATTTATCGGAAGAGCAGCTAAAGGACGCACTAAGACGGGTAAAGGCGAACGGTCAAAAGCCGGGCACTTATTATACGCCATTCGCTTTCTGGGGCAACGATCCGGATACGCCAGTAGAAGGAGCAGATGGGGCAGTGCTTTACCGTGAGATTTTGATCAAGGATACAGCTGGACAGCCGCTGCCGAAGCTGGATGGCGCATTTGCGATAGATCCATCGCATCCAGTCGCGCTGGAGCGAATTAGAAAAAGGCTGGAGAGCTTTGTAGAGCAGGGCTTTGATTATGTTAAACTGGATTTTCTGACGCATGGCGCAATGGAAGGCGTTTTCTATGACCCCGATATAAGAACAGGAATACAGGCTTACAACAAAGGTATGGCTTGTGTGCGTGAGACACTGAATCCTGAGAAAATTGGCAGACCGTTCTTAATTAATTTGTCTATTGCTCCGTTATTTCCGCATGGCTATGCGCACAGCCGCCGTGTATCCTGCGATGCATTCGGAACGATCAATGATACCGAATATATGCTTAACGCGTTAACGTACGGCTGGTGGATTAACGATAGCTTGTACCGTTTCAACGATCCCGATCATGTTGTTCTCTACAAAAGCGACAACCAGCGTGCGATTAGCGAGCATGAAGGGAGAAGCCGTTTGAACAGTGCGGTGATTGCAGGTACCTCGCTTCTGCTCGGCGATGATTACCGAATGGAGGAGGCAGCGCGGCGAGCCAAGGAATGGATGACAAATCCAGAAATTATGGCGTTAGCTAAACGAGGTGTAACCTTCCGTCCCGTTGAGTGCAGCAGCGGGAACAAAAGTGAAAATCTGTTCATGCTGCGTGCAGAGGAAGGGACTTATGTCGCTGCTTTTAATTTCGAAGTGGAGAAGGAAAGCTTGTTGCACGCATCATTTGCAAGAATGGGCATAGATTCCTCTAAGGGGATAGTCGTTCGGGATTTGTGGAGTGGACAGGAGGGTCAAGCCGTGACAGAGGGTGACGGACATCGTATTGAGCTGGCGCCATCGGAGTCTAAGCTGCTTCTCTATGTACAGGCGCAATAGCGACTAAAATGGATTAATAGCAAGTAAAATGCAGGAAACGAGCTATTTAATACGAAAGCTAAGAAAAATATGACAAAATCGGTTACTTTTTCATCGTTTTCGCGTATTATCCCCTATAGCCATATAAAAGATGCTTGGAAGGGGAGATTTCTTTGAGCTTTACAGATCAAAATCAGAACCTAGGCGAGAATCACAGTATGAGCGGTCGAAGGCCGCCAGAGCTAAAGCCAAGTACGGTTAAAAAAATCGTATTCGGTATCGTCGCCGCAGTTATCGTCATTTATTTAGGAACAACCTCCTTTTACACAGTACAGGAGCAGGAACGGGCAGCCATTTTAACCTTTGGCAAGTATTCGAATGAAACTTCAGCAGGTTTGCATTTTAAATGGCCTTATCCGATTCAAGATGTCAAAATTGTAAAAGCGGAGCTGACACAGCGGATTCATATCGGTTATCGTCAAGTGGGCTCTGAAGCCATTCCAAATGATGATGAAGCGATGATGATCACGGGTGATGAAAACATCGTTTCCGCGGATGCGGTTGTACAATGGAAGATAAGCAACATTCATGATTACTTATACAATATTTCCGATGCGGAGCAGTTTCTGCGAAATGCAGCAAGCTCCTCGATTCGTGCAGTAATCGGCTCGGAGAAGCTTGATTACGCCATTACTGACGGTAAGACAGTCATCCAAGACAAGGTTCGGGAGAAGCTGATTGAGCTGCAGTCCAAGTACAAAACCGGCATACAAATCATTGACATTAAGTTCCAGGATATCGAGCCGCCAAGCGGTCAAGTGGCTGAGGCCTTCCGTGAGGTAACGAATGCTCGCGAGGAGAAAAACACAAAAATTAATAACGCTGCGAAGTACGAGAATGACCGTATTCCAAAAGCGCGCGGTGAGGCGCAGGCGCTTCTTGAAAATGCCGAAGGACAGAAGAAATCTCGGATTCTGAACGCCGAGGGTGACGTTGCCAAGTTTAATGCGATATTCGGCGAGTACAAAAAAAATCCGAATGTTACCCAAAGTCGTTTGGTGCTGGAGACGCTTGAAAAAATATTGCCGAACGCGAAAATCTTTATTACRAATTCGAACAGCGATACCRTAAATTATTTGCCGCTAAATGAATTGCTGCGCAGCGGTAGCGGCAGCGGCAGCGGCAGCACGACGACTCCGCCGGTAACAACGCCGCCGCCAGCCGCAGAAGCTCCGCAAGGAGGTGACGCACAATGAAAAGAAACCAATGGTTAACAATTATAGTTGTGCTGGTTGTTGTCATATTGGGCTCAGGCTCGATGTATATCGTGAAGGAAGGCGAATATAAGGTTGTGCTTCGATTTGGTGAAGCGATGAGAGCTGTGCCAGAGCCGGGCCTTAAATTTAAGCTTCCGTTCATTGAGAACGTATCGACGCTGCCGAAATATCAAATGACATATGAAAGCACGCCGACGACGATTCTAACGAAGGATCAGAAGCCGATCGTAGTAGACAACTATACGGTATGGCGCATCACGAATGCTTCCCAGTTTTTAAGAACGGTGCAGTCGGTCAGCGGCGGTATACAGCGGATCGATGAGGCCGTGTACAACTCTGTTCGCCGTAAGCTATCAGAGGTTAATTACGACAATATCATTAGTGAGAACACAGCGCGCGGCAATATTAACGATGAGATTACGAAGGATGTTGTGTCGGCGTTGACTCGTGATAATTATGGTATTGAAGTTATCGATGTTCGCATTAAACGTACCGATTTGCCGGAAGAAAACAAGCAAAGCGTATACAACCGGATGATTTCGGATCGTCAATCGATCGCAGCACGCTACTTGTCCGAAGGTGATGAGGAGTCGCGAAAAATTACTTCCAAAGCGGATCGTACAGCTACGGAGCTATTAGCTCAAGCGCAGGCTGATGCCAAAAAAATCGTCGCTGAGGGCGAGCGTGAAGCAGCCGTTATTTATAACAAAGCATACGGCAGCGACCCGCAGTTCTACAATTTCTATCGGACTTTGGAGAGCTATGCAACGACGTTGAAAAACGAGCCAGTCATTATGATGCCAATCGATTCGCCTTATGCAAAAATACTATTAGGCCAATAACCGGAAATCCCCCTCGCCTCAGCGTTGGGGATTTCTTTTTTTAAAGGCCAGCTAACGGCATTTTGAGAGTGAAAACTCGAAATGCTGTTTTTTTGTATAGAAAAGGCTATCAAACCTGCATAAATATTGCATTTGTACTGCTTGTAGTATACTTCAAATCCTTTAGAGTTAAAGAGGTAATATCTCATAAAGCGATTTTCATTGCCATAAATGACAGCGCTTTATTTGGTTCGTGTTTGACAAAGGGGATCAATAACAGGGATGAAGGGGTGAACCAAGTGAGTAGAAGAAGCATTAAAAAGGGCATTAGTATTTTTGTTATGTTTTGTATTGTATTGGGGTTGTTTACAGGTGTTCATTGGCCTGTAGTTTATGCAGCAGGCACGCCGATTATTGTGCCAAACGGAAGCTTTGAGAGTGATCTTGCTTCGTGGAATACATCGTTTACACCGGGTGAAGGAACGACGCCGATTACGATTCAGGAAAGCTGGATTCCAACCGGAGGCGGTACCAAACGATTGGATTATTGGAGCGCGTCAGCTTATACAGCTAACACGCATCAGACCATTACTGGTTTGAAAAATGGTTCCTACACGTTATCCGCATGGGTAGAGCGCGGAGCAGGATTTAATGAGAGCTATATGTATGCCAAAGACACGGGACTTGCTGAAGTAAAAGCAAATGTGCCGGAGAGCGGCACATGGGTACAAATCAGCATGCCATTAGTCGTTGCAAACAACCAGCTGACATTGGGTTTTTATGCGGATGGCAATGCAAACAACTTTATGGGCGTTGATTTGATTACGCTCGTTTTGGATGAAGCTGCTCCGGCAAGAGCTCTTGAAAATACGAGCTTTGAGCAGGATTTAACAGGATGGGAGACGAGCTTTGGACCAGAAGGCAGCGAGACGCCTATCTCTATTAAAGATTGGACTCCTGCGAATGGCGGCACGAAGCGTCTGAACTACTGGAGCGCAAACGCTTATACAGCGGATACGTTTCAGACCGCAACGGGGCTGGAGAACGGTACCTATACGTTATCGGCTTGGGTTGCAAGAGGCGACGGCTTTACACAAAGCTATATGTACGCGAAAAACACGGGAAGAGCAGAGGTGAAGGTGAATATTCCGGTCAGCTCATCCTCGTGGACCAAAATTAGTTTACCAGTCGTTATTGAAAACAATCAGGTTACGATCGGCTTTTATGCAGACGGAGCTGCAGACAAATGGCTTGGTGTCGATCTGATTTCACTGGTTAAAGAAGAGGAAGCCCAGCTGGAGCCTGTTGGCGTAGCGATTGGCAATCAGGGCTTCGAAGCAGAAGAACCAGCTCAGGTCATTAGCTCCTGGTCAGAGGAAGGCGATATGGACGCTTCCTATACGGAAGCACCGGGATATTTAAGCAGCTATGGCTTAACGCATTATTCTGATCACGATTATAAGGTGACTACCTCCCAGACGATGACGGGACTAGAGAACGGGTATTACACGCTGACAGCATGGGCGCAAAATGGCGGTGGCCAGCATGCGAGCTACATATTCGCCCGTGACCATGGCACCTCGGAGGCGAGAGCTGCGGTACCGATTGGCAGCACCTGGACAAAGGTGTATTTGCGCGGCATTCAGGTTACGAATGGAACAGCGACCATCGGTTTATTCTCAGATGCAAAAGCAGGCAACTGGACGAAGCTTGATTTTGTCGAGCTGGTGAAGGATGACCAGCCGTACAAATTTCTCAAAGGCGGCGATGTCTCAGAGCTTACTTATGTAGAATCGCAAGGCGGCAAATTTTACGACAGCAAAGGGAATGAGAAGGATTTATTTCAGCTGTTGAAAGAAAACGGCCACGATATCGTACGTCTGCGCGTCTATAATGAGCCGGGCAAAGGCCATGGCGACGGCAGCTATTACCGACCAGCAGGCATTATGGATAAGGCGGACATTCTGAAGCTTGCCAAACGCGCAAAAGCTGCTGGTTTGCAAATTCAATTGTCTTTCCACTATAGCGATTACTGGACGAACGGCGCTACGCATAATATCCCTAACGCATGGCAAACGGCGATTAAGGATTTGGCAGACGATGCTGCAAAGGTGACTAAGCTGGAGGAGCTTTTGCGCGCATATACGTTAGACGTTATGGAAGCAATGGTAGACCAAGGCACGACGCCGGAGTTCGTGTCGTTAGGCAATGAAATGCAATCGGGTATTTTGTTCCCTTACGGCAGAGCATCTGGAGGGAGCTGGGCTAATCTAGCTAGATTCCTTAAAGCCGGAGCGGAAGAGGTTAAGAAGGTTTCTCCGACCTCAAAGGTCATTCTGCATTTGGATGACGCAGGCAACACGAGCAAATATGAAAACTTTTTTGATGAGATAGAGGCAAGAGAGGTCCCTTATGATATTATCGGACCGTCCTATTATCCATTCTGGACGGATGACACGATTGAACAAATCGTTGCGTTTTGTAATTATTTCAGCAAAAGATATGATAAAGATATTATGATTATGGAGACTGGATATAACTGGAATCCTACGCTGCCAAATGGCACAATTGGCCAGCTAAACGATAATGGACCATATCCAGCAGATACGAGCTCACCTCAAGGGCAAAAAGAATTTATGATTAATTTATTCAACGGTCTGAAGAGTGTAGATAATGGCAGAGTTATCGGCGATCTATATTGGGACCCGATTATGATTGCTGTGCCGGGTGTAGGCTGGGCAATTAAAGAAATTGACGATCAACCCGATTTGAACGTGGTGTCAAATACGACTTTGTTTGATTTTGATGGCAAAGCATTGCCCGCTCATGATGCCTACAAGCAAAATACGGAAGGGTCGACGCTTGGACATATTTCGGGTGTTGTGCGAGGCGCGCTTGGCAAGAGCATCGCTCATGCGACGATAGCTGTTGATGCAAATGGTACGATGTTGACGACAAAATCGGATGCAGCTGGGAACTATTTCATTCCGGATTTGCCAATCGGCCAAGTCTATGCGATTACAGCTGCAAAAAGCGGCTATGAAGGCGGAAATATTTCAGTTAACCTCATGGAACCGGGAGCTTTCACGTCGAATCAGAATATTGCATTGATCGGCGGCGCTATTACGGGAACCGTTAAGGATCAAAACCATAATGCGGTTATTGATGCGAAGGTAAGTACGATAATTGATGGCGTTGTATACAGCGTAGTTACGGATAGCAGAGGCCAGTATACGCTTGCAGATTTGCCTGCTGCTACAAATGTGGCCGTGACGGCTGCTAAAGAAGGATATGTTAGCGAGGGAGCTGCCCATGCTTCGGTAGCAATTGGGTCGACGACTTCGTCGATTGATTTATCTTTAGCATTAAATTCAGGCACGATAACAGGTACGATTTTTGGAAGTGACAAAGCACCAATCGATAAAGCGCAGGTTAGCGTTGCTGCAGCAGGAAAAGTGTATTCCGCATTGACCAATGCAGCTGGTGAATATCGACTAGTGAACATTCCTGCGGGAATCAACTATAAGGTTATTGCTATAAAATCAGGTTATTTAAATGCAGAGTCATCCCTTGTATCGGTTAAAGTTGGCGAAACGACTAGTGATGTTCATTTGACGCTATTGAATAATCTTGGGGCGATAACAGGTATCGTATTAGACAGCTCATACTCGCCTGTTGAAGATGCGACGGTCATTGCAGTTAAGGGTGAGAAAACCTATACCGCAAAGACGAATGCAGCGGGACAATATGTACTTGCTGATGTATTAGGCGGCAATGGTTACTCCGTTTCGGCAAGCAAAGAAGGATATTTAAACGGCTCGGCCTCAGCGGTTGATGTTGCGACTCGTCAGACAACAAAAGCAGGCAACATCATTTTAGCTGCGAAAATACCGTTAATAAATGCTGGTTTTGAGCAGCAGGGTGCCGATAAATACACTCTTCCAGGATGGAACATAACGGGAACAGCAAATGCAACCTTTGCTTCGAAAGATAATCCTAAGGATGGAAGTTATGTACTAAATCTTTGGCATGCGGGAGCCTATGAATCGGATGCTAATCAGAAGATTACAGGGCTTGCAAACGGTTATTATACGGTCTCAGCATGGTTCTATAATGGCGGTGAGCAGAAGGAATATTATATGTACGCCAAGGACTCGAACGGTGAACTGGCACGTCTAAATATTCCGAAAACGAATGCGATGACACAATTCAGCATGGTTGTGAAGGTAGAGCGCGGGGAGCTGACGTTTGGCTTCTATGCAAACGCCAATGCAGGAAACTGGGCTTTAGTTGATGCGGTTGCAGTAGGTTTTCTAGGTGAAGGAACCGGTGCGATCAGTGGTGAAGTGCAGGATGCAGCGGGCAACAAGCTGGCGGATGCTGCCGTAAAAACTGTCATTAAAGGAGTAGAATATGCGGCGGTTTCGAGTGCTGCAGGTGAATTCACCTTGTCAGATATACCGCAAGGATCGGGTTATTCTATTGCTGTGAGTAAAGCAGGCTATATCACGAGCTCAGTAACTGAGGTGGCTGTTACCGATAAGCAGGTGACATCTGGAGTAACGATTGTGCTGGCAGCAGAAGCGGGACCGTCACCAACACCGACGACACCAGTGGATCCAGAACCAACACCAACGACGCCGGTGGAGCCAACACCGACACCGGCCGCACCGGTGACACCGCAGCCTACACAAACAGTGCAGGCGGTGAATGTTGATTTGAGGCAAGGGCTGAAGAATGGTAAGGATCATTCAATCACAGTAACCGCGATGCCGACAACGGGAGCCTTAGGCATCATTGCGAATATGGCTGCAAAGCAGATGACAGAGTTAGCAAATGAAGGACTGCAAGCGGTTATTTTCAAAACTGGCTTTGCAACGATCTCGTTCGCACCTGACCTGTTCAAGGATGTAATCAACCCAGCATCAAACAACGTACAATTTTCAGCTGCTAAAGTGGATGCTTCAGCCTTATCCAATGAAGTGAAGAAGGCTGTAGGCGACCATACGGTTTATGATTTTAATCTTACCGTCGATGGGGTGAAAGTTCCTCATTTTGATAAGAACAAGGTCATAATCGAACTTCCGTATACGTTGCGTCAAGGAGAAGAGCCTCATAACGTTGTTATTTATTACATCAACGAGGATGGTAAGCTGGAAATAGTGAAAAACGCGATATATGATGCTGCGAAGGCGACAATCACTTTTAGTCCATCGCATTTCAGCAAATATGCAGCGGTTTACAAGGCTGTTTCATTTACCGATCTAGCTAAGGCTGGATGGGCACAGCAGAGTATCGAGTTCCTTGCGGCAAGAGGCATCATAAGCGGATTTGAGGATCAAACCTTTAAGCCGGCAGATGCCGTAACAAGAGGACAATTCCTGCAAATGTTAATGGGGATTTTGGATACAGCAGCTAAGGGAGATGTACCAGGCTTCTCGGATGTTAAAGGAGGAGCATGGTATGCAGAAGCGATCATAAACGCTCAAAAGCTCGGTATTGTGAAGGGCAAAGATGATGGCAGCTTCGGTGTGCATGATGTCATAAGCCGTGAAGAAATGGCTGTTATGATGTACCGTGCTGTAAAAGCAGTCAACGTAAAGCTGAGTAATCTAACAAACGTCGAAGCTTTTGCTGATCAAGCGCAAATAGCTGATTATGCCGCAGAAGCTATTCAACAGATGCAGCAAGCCGGTTTAGTCAGCGGAGTCGGGCAGGGTGTATTTGCACCGAAAGGCCATGCGACAAGAGCACAGGCTGCTGTTATTTTAGAAAGATTGTTTCAAATGATGTATTCTGCCCATTAAATAGTTAGACAACAAACAGGGTATATCCTTAGACGGATATGCCCTGTTTGTATTAAAAAACCATTTGTACGTTCACTCAACATGCCTAATCAAACGTATGGTTTAAAAAGCAACCAATATGTTGTGAATATGCCCTGTATGGCGTGGAATCGGTTTGATACGATAGCAAAGAACGATTACGAATGAAATCGGAGGTATATGATGCATTTTTCTTTTGAGACAAACGAGCGGGCTGACTGGAGCTTGTTTTCTAACGGCAATCAAGTCGCAGAGGGCATCCAGCAGGATCATCCGTCGTCTACTGAGTATCTCATGCTTCAACATACCGCTTCTTATTGCTCAGCGGCGTCTAGGGCTATTGAAAAGCTTGAGAACGGCTATTATACATTGACAGCATTGACGCAAAACAGCGGAGGGCAACAAACCTGCTATATTTTCGCGGAGGCTGTAACTGGTGAGACTCGGATAACAAGCCTTCCAGTATCATCGGAGTGGATACCTGTTATTATACGAGGCATAGAAGTAAGGGATGGAAAGTGCACCATTGGTCTCTTTACCGAAGGGAACGGCGGGGACTGGTGTAAGGTAAAGTCATTTGAACTTGTGAAAAGTGATGAGTCCTATGAGCTGCTGAAGGGCGGGGACATCTCCGAGATGCCGCGGATTGAGGAAAATGGCGGTATTTATAAAGATAATCATGAACCAATGGACGGCCTTGAAATATTGAAAGCTTACGGGCATAACATCGTTCGGATTCGACTATATAATGATCCTGGAAACAAAGACTACTGGCCTTCGAATCAGCTGGACGCTAGAGGTTATCAGAACGAGGAAAGAACGCTCGCTTTAGTAAAAAGAGCGAAGGACATGGGATTCCAAATTCAATTCTCTTTCCATTACAGTGATTACTGGACAAATGGTTTGGCTCAGCATAAGCCACATAACTGGGAAGGACTTTCTTTTGCGGAGCTGAGAGAAGCTTTATATCAATATACACGAGCCTTTATGACGCGTTTGGTCGAACAAGGCACAGCTCCTGAGTTTGTATCGCTTGGCAATGAAATACAAGGCGGCATGTGTTATCCCGATGGTGCTATTGCGAATTGGCCGCAGCTGGCTGAGCTTCTAAAGGCAGGTTATCAAGCGGTGAAGGAAGTATCTGAAACGAGCAAGGTCGTTATTCATTTGGACGGCGCGACTGAGGATGAGAAATACGAGCAGTTTTTTGGCAATTGCGAGCGGTATAGCGTTCCCTATGACATTATCGGACCATCCTATTATCCGTTCTGGACACAGGCATCGGTTCAGCAGCTAGTGGCCTTTTGCAATAAGCTGGTTGCCAGATTTGATAAGGATATTTTGCTCATGGAAGCGGGTTTTAACTGGAGCGCGGTTACGGGGGCTGGCATGCGCGGTCAGCTTGAGAACAATGGGCCCGAGCCGTACGAGAGTACGCCAGAAGGTCAACGTGATTTCATGTATTCTCTGATGAACGGCATTAAGCAGGTAGATGGGGGAAGATGCCTTGGCGTGCTCTACTGGGACCCCGTCATGATTTATGTACCAGGCGTAGGCTGGCAGAAGGACGCTCCTAATGTAGTTGATAACACGACGCTGTTTGATTTTGAAGGAAACGCGCTGCCCTCCATGCTTGCGTACAAATATAACAATTAACGTAACGTAAGAACCGGGATGTCGGAGTGAAAACCGATATTCTGGTTCTTTTTTTGAAAGAATAGAAATGTTGTGCGATAAAGTAGTTGTAAAAACATAACATACATTTCGATTTTACGGGTTGAATTGAATGGAATGTCCACGTATGGTGAAGAGGAAGAAAAAGATTTTTAAGCAGCAGCCCAAATGACATCCAGCAGAGGTGCAAAGCAATATGCCTAAAATTAATTTATTTACTAAAATCGTCGCTCTAATCATCATTATGCTGGTTCCGATTATGCTGCTCTATTTCTACTCTAATAAGACTAGCACTGACATTCTTGGCGAGGAGCTTAACAAGTCGAACACGAATCAGCTCCTATTCTTTCAGAATCAAGTCAATACAAGCATCGATTCGATGGCCCTTTGGCCTGACTTATTGATACAGGACCCCGATATTTCGTCGCTTCGCGATATTTTTACGGAAATGCCGGAGCTGAGTCTGAGTATGATTACTTTGATCAAAAGAATTCAAACGAAGCTGGCCATTCAGCAAAATTCATCGAAATGGCGAAGCAGCCTTCATATCTATTCACCGATTCTCCATAGAGATATTTCGGATAATGACGTTGTGCTGTATGACGACGCCGATTTGAAAAAAAGATTAAAGCCCGGCTGGCAAGTGAAGGCCGCTGAAAATAATGAATTTGTTTTCTCTCGTTATGCGGTAACACCGTATTCCAGTTACCTGGACCCAAGCAGCTCGAACCTGGTCATTGAGGTGCAGTTCGACAGCTCGAACATTAAAGATATGCTGGACAAGTTCAAGAGCGATGGCCGCCGAGAGCCCTTTTATTATTTGGAAGGCGTCGGCGTTATTTATAATCGCTCGGCAGATAAGGAACTGACGAACAACGTAATCCATTTGTTGAAGCAGCAGCCGCTTCAGGACTTGGAAAGCCGTACGATCGATTTGGGCGGGGAAAAATATTTGGTCAATATTGTGAAGTCAGAAACGATTGGTTGGCATTTGATCGATTATATTCCGATTTCCGAAATCATTCGACCTATTCAAAAGACTAATCAATTATTTTATGTATCTTTGGCAGGCTTACTGCTGTTATGCTGCATCGCTGCTTATCTTTTATATGCGCAGGTACAGGTTCCTATTAAGCATCTCATCGTTGGGTTTCAGAAGCTGAAAAATGGTGATTATTCGGTTCGAATGAAGCCGCGCGGCAGGAGCGAGTTTGGTTTTCTTTATACGCGCTTCAACTTAATGGTCGCTCAAATTCAAGAGCTGTTCGAAACGGTATATTTGGAAAAAATTCATGTGCGGGAAGCACGTTTGAAACAGCTGCAATCACAAATTAATCCGCATTTCTTCTATAATTGCTTCTCGTTCATCTCGAGCATGGCCAAGCTTGAAAAGAATGAAGCAGTCGTTGCCATGTCGCATCATTTGTCCAACTATTACCGTTATACGACAAGGCAGGAACGCGATCTTGTTGCGATGTCAGAGGAAATTAATTTTGTAACCAGCTATTTGGAAATTCAAAAAATGCGCATGCCGCGACTGCAGTATTCGATCAGCTTGCCTGCGGATATGCGCCATCTTGAAATTCCGCCGCTGATGCTGCAGCCGCTCGTTGAGAATGCAGTTATTCATGGTATTGAGGCATGGACGGATGCATCAATTATTCAAATAACGGGAGAGTGGCATGAAGAAGGAGCACGGCTTGTCGTAGAGGATGACGGCAAGGGGATGAGCATGGAGGATATTCTTATTCTTCAGCACAAAATGCAAAACCAAATGGATGAGCAAATGGGCTGCGGGCTATGGAATGTGCATCAGCGCATGCACTTAAGATTTCGCGGATCAGCAGGGGTTAGCTTCTCATCCTCAAATCTTGGAGGTCTAAAAGTCACGATTACTTGGTCACCAAGCTAGATAAAAAAAGGGGTTTTCAAATGATTGAAATTTTATTGATTGATGATGAGTCGTATGTTACAGGAAGCTTGGAGAAGACCATTCCCTGGCTCTCGATTGGCATAAAAAGCGTGTATCAAGCGACATCTGCCTTTGAAGCGTTGGAGCTTCTTGAAGAAAACTCGATAGATATTGTCGTTACCGATATTGCGATGCCGGAAATGAACGGGCTTGAGCTCGTTCAAGAGATCAGCCAGCGCTGGCCTAACATAAAATGCATTCTGCTTACAGGGCATTCTGATTTTCAATACGCTAAAAAGGCCGTTCAGCTGCAAGCATTTGATTATATATTAAAGCCGGTAAATGACGATGAATTTGTGAAAACGATATCGGGAGCAATCGAAGCGCTAAAGGATGAATGGGAGCAGGCAGAGAAATATCAGCAGCTGCTGTATGACCGCAAATCTGATTTTAAGGTGCTGCGCGCCAATTTTATGGTTGACTTGGTATTAGGCAGACAGCTTTCGCCAAAGACGATTAAAGAGAAGCTGACGCAATACGAAATTTCTCTTGAGATAGAACGTCCAACCGTCATGATGCTCGTCCAACTGGGCAAACAATTTTCACATCTGGATTATAGCTCTTCCTCGCTTATGGAGTTTGCCGTAGGGAATATTGCGGAGGAGTCGTTTGCTCAGCATTTCCATGTATGGCATTGCAAAGCTCCGCATGAATATTTGCTTATTATGGCGCAGCCTAAAACGGAAGCTGGCGAGAAATCAGAATTTAGTATGGAAAGCCGCAATTTGCGTAAAACGATACTTGCCGAAGCAACCAAGAAGCTTCGTACAAATGTGAGCAACTATCTCAAAGGAGATATCTCGATTGTCGTTACGGATTGGTTTGAGTTTCCAAGTGCGATTACGACTGCGTATCGTTCCGGCCTAGGAGCGATGTTCATGATTGCAAATGAAGAACAGCACTCTATTCATTATTTGGAGGATCGCTCGGGCAAGGACAACACTTTTGTTAAATCGATGGAAAGCTTATATAAGCCGCCTACGATGATAACCTTGCTGGAGTCGAAGCGCTGGGATGCGGTAGAGCAGAAAATTAAAGATGTTTTTGCCGATTTGAAAAATACAAGATTCTCAAGAGAGCATCTATACGAGGTATACTTAGCGCTTACCAATGCTTTTATGTATATTACGCATAGACAGGGCCAATACGTATCCCAAATCAATGAGCTGGGTATCGATTTTATTTTGGATCAAACGGTTGTACTATCGCCTGATCGGCTGGAGGATTGGTCAATTGGCGTATTGCATAAGCTGCAAAGCGTGCTTTCAGTGAAAGAGGAAAGCTCAAAAAGCTTTATCGTTAAGCAGGTGCAGGAAATTGTTGCGAACAACCTCAGCTTAGATACGACTGTAAAAACGATTGCTGATCGCGTGTTTCTTCATCCGGTCTATCTCTCGAAAGTATTTAAAGCGGAAACGGGAGAAAGCCTAAGTGAATGGATCATCGGAATGAAGATGGAGCGGGCGCTTTATTTGCTGAAAAATACGAACAAAAAAATATATGAAATTACGAGTGAGCTTGGTTATCAGAATCCGCAATATTTTAGCAAAACGTTCAAAAAATATTATGGTATGACACCTCAGGAGTTTCGCGAACAGTAAAGTGGTTGTAAAAGGTGCTGATATGTTCGCTTTGTGTCATAGGCTGAAATTGCCCCTAAGCCTATAATTAAGCATGTAGAACATAATTATGAGGGGGATTACAATGAATATGAAAACAAAGAAACGGTTCACGTTCATGCTTTGTATGCTTCTAATCGTATCAGCCATCATTGGCTGYTCGAACAGCGGCAGCAAGGCAGAGCCGTCGAATAAGCCAAGCGACAACACTACCGCGGGCAATGAGGAAAACCCTTACAAAGAGAAATACGATCCGCCGGTTACGATTTCCACTGTATGGGGAGTAGACCCTGCGCTAACCTTCCGTGAGGGAGAAACGATTGAAAACAACGTGGCAACAAAATGGGCGCTCGATACGCTTGGTATTAAAGTAGATTCCCTTTGGTCTGTGACAGATACAAATGGAGCATTTGCAACAAAAATGCGCCTTGCGATGTCTTCAGGGCAAAAAATGCCGGATGTTGCTGTCGTTGGCGACAAACTGCTGGCACAAGATCTAATTGACTCCGGCATGTTCCAAGACGCAGGCGAGCTGTTTGATAAATATGCCGGCGAGAAATGGAAAGCGGCAATGAATCTGGATACCAGCGTATGGAATGCTTACATGCGTGATGGAAAACGAATCGGTATCCCTTTACTTGATTATGCTTACAACAACGACTATGTGCTCTGGATTCGTCAAGACTGGATGGATAAGCTTAATTTGAAAGCTCCAAAAACGATTGCTGAGCTGGAAACGGTAATGGAAGCTTTTAAAAACAATAATCCACAAGGATTGTCGCCAGAAAAAGTTGTTCCACTAAGCGTTGGCTTTAAAACGTCGATGAATACTTGGATGGGTGATCCATCATGGGTATTTGGCGCATATGGCACACTTCCTGCACAATGGAATGAGGCAGCGGATGGAACTTTGGAATACGGTTCTACGAACGCAGGCATGAAGCAAGGTTTAATTAAGCTTAAAGAGTGGCGCGACAAAGGTTATATTCCGAAAGAAGCAGCACTGTGGGATGAGAATAAAACGTCTGAACCAGCTGTAGCTGGAACAGCAGGCATTATCCCTGGACCTTACTGGATGAGCGGCTGGCCGCTATTGGATACAGCAAAAAATGCTGAAGGCGCAGTATGGAAGCCTTATGCGATTCCAACTGGTGAAGACGGTAAAGCAATGCGTCACGGCACTTCCTTTGTAAATGGCGTTATTCTGATTAATAAAGATATGAAAAATCCAGAAGCTTTCTTCACTTACGAGAACTATCTATTCGACAACCTAGCTGACCCGCAAGAAGGAAGCCCGTTCGAGCTAGGCGCTTTTGAAGGTTATGATTACGCTCTTGATGCTAGCGGCAAACCGCTGTACTTGGATGATGTTCCAGGCGGTGCCATTACGGCTCCACTACGTTATTTCATTGTACGCGACGGTGCGCGTATTCCTGATGCACAGTTTAAAGCATTGCTTAACCTAGCTGACGGCAAAGAAGCAAAAACTTATCGCGAGAAGGAAGTTGTTGCGCAGTACGGGCCAGAAACGGCACTTGCGGCAACTGTCGTTATGGAGCAAGATGCGATTTCCAAGAAGGATATGTTTGTAGGACCTCCTACCAAAACAATGAAATCACGCATGGACTATTTGAAAAAAATCGAAGCTCAAACGTTTAATGAAATCATTTATGGCGCAAAACCGGCTGAAGCCTTCGATGAATTCGTGAAAAGCTGGAAGTCATCCGGCGGCGACGATATGACGAAAGAAGTTAATGAGTGGTATGCTGGTTTAACGAAATAAGCTTGACGAAATGCGGTCCCTGAGGGGCCGCATTTTTTTGTGTTATGGAGCAAGCTAAATTCACATGTTGGATCGCAAAAGTGGTTGCATTTGTGCCATGAATGTTGGGTTTGTTAGCTACTTCAATTTTTCCGTCGCTGATATAATTTTTATATAAGGAACGCGATGCATACGTGCCGTGACAGGCTGATTGCGTTCTGCATTTCATCCAGCGGGAGGAACAAAACATGTCTCAGCAGCAAACAATTCAACCAGATGACATTTCGGTATCTGTTGTCAAATCAAAAGGAAAACCGCTGTTTTATTACCTTATAAAGCAATGGCCATTCCATCTTATGGTGCTTCCATCCCTCGTCTTTCTAATCATCTTCGCATACTTGCCAATGGGTGGACTTGTAATGGCTTTTCAGGATTATAAACCATGGCTAGGCCTGACAGGCTCGGAATGGGTTGGACTGGACCAGTTCCGCTATTTGTTCGAGAGGCAAGACAGCCTGCAGGTGATCTGGAACACGCTAATCATCGCTATTTTCAAAATGGTACTGAATCTTTTTGCTCCATTCGTATTCGCTATTCTATTAAATGAAATTAGAAAGCAGCTTGTCAAACGTTTTGTACAGACGCTAGTCTATTTGCCGCATTTTTTATCTTGGGTTATCTTGGGCGGTATTCTTACAGATCTTCTATCGACGGAAGGCGGGCTGGTGAACCGTCTCCTAACAGGAATATTCGGAATCGAGCCGATTTTCTTCCTAGGCGATGGCGACTGGTTCCGCTTCACTGTTATCCTCTCTGATGTATGGAAAGAGTTTGGCTTCGGTACCGTCGTATTCCTTGCAGCGCTCGCCAACGTTAACCCATCGCTTTACGAGGCTGCAGAGGTGGATGGCGCAAGCCGCTGGAAGCAGACGCTTCATATTACGGTTCCGTCGATGATTCCGATTGCTATTGTAGTCGGTACACTGGCGCTCGGAAACGTGCTGAATGCGGGCTTCGATCAAATTTTCAACCTTTATAATTCCTTGGTTTACGCGAAGGGCGATATTATTGATACGTTTGTATACCGCACTGCTATTTTAAGCGGCGAAATGGGATTTGGTACGGCAATCGGATTGTTTAAATCGGTGATCAGCTTTGTCTTAGTCGTTATCTCCTATCGCCTTGCTTACAAACTAGCCAATTACAGAATTTTTTAAAAAATATAAGCAAGATCGCGAAACGAGTTAGCCGTCTGAGGACGCGATGGCCGTTTACGCTAGCCAAAGGAGGACCTGCCGAATGTATCATAAATCACCATCCTATCGCGTTTTCAACACGTTTAATACGATCCTATTGATCGTTCTTGCCCTGCTGTGTGTGATTCCGCTGCTGCATGTGCTTGCGGTTTCGCTAAGTGCAAAGGCGGCAGCGGATGCCAATATCGTCGGTCTATGGCCGGTCGATTTCACGTTGGATGCTTACCGAAAAACGACAAGCAATCCGATCTTTCTAAACTCGATGTGGATCGCCGTTCAGAGGACGGTAATTGGAACGCTGCTGACCTTGGTGTTAGCTTTCTTGGCTGCCTATCCATTATCCAAAGAAAACACCGCATTCCGCGGCAGAAATATTTATGCATGGCTATTCGTATTCACGATGCTCTTTAACGGGGGACTTGTCCCGTTTTATATGGTCATTCAAAAGATTGGCCTTATGGACAACTTTTGGGTACTCGTCCTTCCAGGAGCGGTTAATGTCTTCTTAACGATCCTCATGCTCAACTTTTTCCGCGGAGTACCCAAGGAGCTGGAGGAAGCAGCGCTCATTGATGGAGCAGGACATTTTCGTACATTGTTCAGCATCTATCTACCCGTTTCTTTGCCGGCTATTGCAACGCTTGCTTTGTTCAGCATGGTCTTTCATTGGAATTCATGGTTTGACGGCCTGCTTTATATCGGAGATCCAAAGCGTTATCCGCTGGCCACATTCCTTCAAACGGTCATTATTCAGCGCGATATGAGCTCAATGAGCATGAACCCAGCTGATTTAGCGCTAATCTCACAAAAAACAGTAAAATCAGCCCAAATCTTCATCGGCGCTCTCCCGATACTTATCGTATATCCATTCCTCCAAAAGTTTTTTGTCAAAGGTCTGGTAATGGGTTCAGTAAAAGAGTAATCGAGTAAACACAACACGCACTCACATCCCACTAAAAAACAGGGGCTGTCTCAAAAGTCATTTTGCTATTTTTTGAGTACTACTTAGAACTTATTTTCTTTGAGAAAATGGACCTCAACCTCCACTATACAGTGGAATTTGAGGTCCTTTCCTTTGAAAACGGGGATGTTCCCCTGTTATGCGAAGACTTTTGAGGCAGCGTCTGCAGCAGCTTCATCTAAGCGCAGAAATGCACTTATTTAACGAACTCTTCTTCAAATCTGCTCAATTAGAGGTATTTGCATTATTTCAATCTTGTTTGTTAAAAACAGGTGTACTTTTGCACTTATTTACTCTCCACTATCGGTTCACGCACATTACAAACATACAACATGCATAAGCCACTTACACAATCAAATCAGACTCTAATACTAATCAGCGGGTTATGCACCCAAAGTAAAGCGTGTCCCAAAGGGACGAAAGCGTTCCAACGCGAACGCAGCAAACAAGTGTATGGCTAGCTCTGACGTTAGTCCAATTGAGGGTGTCCAGAGGGCGCAGCCCTTGGGGCCCTCCCTTGGAAGGGAGGGTTTGGGAGGGGTCGAAACGCTTTTGAAGGTTTGGTAGTAATCATTAAAGGGTTCGAAACGCCTTTGAAGGTCCGGTAGTAATCCTATAAGGTTTGGAAAAGCCTTTGAAGGTCTGGTAGAAGCCTCTAAAGGTTTGGTTCCCCCTTTAATGGTTTGGTTGTCTCAAAGAACTTCTCTTCTTCGAACGCACAGCTTCAACTAGCTCATGAATGAGATAGGCTGCATATATGGTGATAAACGCCATAATGAAGTAACCGTATCGTTCAAACGTAATAAATGGCAGCGAAGTAAAAATGAAATATAAAATGGTTATTATCAATATCGATAGTTCTTTGCGTTTGCTTTTAAAAATAACAGTCATGAGCAATCCAATTACTCCGAGCAATAGCAGCACGTAGTGATATACGCCCACGATGGGTTTTGAAATATGAAGTACAGGCTTCCAATAATAAGGTACTTTGACCATATCGACTACCCGATCAACGGTGTAATGTTTAATATAACGATTGCGATCCGTTTCAAATCCATAATTTCTAATTTTTTTGGCAAGCTCAGCTTGAATTTCATTGGATTCGATGGCATCCTTTGCCTCGCCTAACCGCTTAAAGTCCTCACTGAATTTCTCTTCTGCACCAGCTGGATATCTCCAATCGATCATAGCTCCCAATACAGATGGATTGCCGGACGAGAGCGTGAGCGGAATAAATTTATCAAATACGACAGCATTTCTTATCCACCAAGGGGAAATGCAAATTAATATTACAGCAGATACAACAATAGCTGGTTTAATAATCTCTTTTATTTTATATCCTCTAACTAGCATGTAGATTAAAAATACGACCGGAAGGAGTGCAAAGTTTGGCCTTGCATATATCCCGATACTTAAACATACTGCTGCAATGGCGAACCAACTCAATTTCTTTTTATCTACTGCTACAATTCCGGTATAAATAAACAGCCATAAAAATAATTGCCCAAAGGCTTCCGTTAAAATCAAATTTGCTGCCATATAGTTAGGAGCATATAGCGCGAACAGCAGGATTGCTATTACACCGATTCGTTCATGGAAAAATCGGCGACAAACTTGATAAAGAAGAATCATCGTTCCTGCCATCATTAGTACTTGAAGAATGCGGAATGCGGTAATTCCGTTCCAATATCCAAATATCTTCATACAAAATGCCAACACCATCGTAAGGGCAGGCATAATAAATACAGTCGAATCTTCTACTTTGTGATAAGTAAATGTACCTTCATTAAGTAAGGTCTCGGCACTTCGTATATATTTTACATCATCGTTATTATATTCTTCGAAATTGCCTAAATACATATCGCTGCCTTGCTGAAACGTGATGAATGTTCCTATTGCAATGAAAAACACAACAACAGCTGCTAAAATAATACGGTATAAAAGTGCCTCATTGTCTACTTTTTGAAAAATTTTCATTTCATTGCCCCGCTTTTCATGATTTATAACTCTTATAAATAATAATGTGACCTCAAGCTTTGTGTCTAATGGGTCTATTTGGGTTAAACGAGTTCTTTCAAGATACAACCATTCCTATCATTCCTAGTTTTTATTCTGCTGCTCACCTTTCGCTTATATTAACTCCATTATAACGTGTATCATATGAAAAATGTTCCAATCCGTTGGAAGAAAAATGGATTAGTATATTTGATGTCTATAAACGTTCGTACAGTTGCACTTGTTCATCCTGTCATAAAGTAAGCTGAGGTGAACTTTTGTGTATAAAAAAAAGTATGCAAGTCGCAATATAAGAGGAAAACTGCGCGTATGCAAATACTTATGTGCGAATAAAAAATTGAAGCGGTATGTACCGCATACGGTATCATTCAGCCGTGAGCACTTGCAGATGATGCTAAACCGTCATGACACGGTTTATGTCAAGCCAGATATTGGCTCGCTCGGTTTGGGCATATTTAAGCTGAAACGGGTAAATTCAGGCTA
>NZ_JBFRDK010000047.1:0-38021 GCF_052113545.1 Paenibacillus sp. TAF43_2 | reverse complement strand
GAGCCAAGAGTGATTGTGAAAACCAAATATTTATGATAGCGCATTCAAAGTTTTGGACTTTTTGATCATTCGTTTTCATTATGGAAAAGAAAAGAGGTTAAGTATATGCATAGCAGAAACAAACGGAAAAAATCATTTCATGTAATGACTTGTATATTATTAACGTTCATCATGTTGACAACCACTTTCTCTAACTTTGTTGCTGCCGCGGATGAACCAGCAGCTGTGAGTAACGGAGCAGAGAAGGTTGCGGAATGGATATTTCCGAATGAAGGGGATAATGGCATCTCCATAGCAACAGGCGGTGCTTACGGAGCGGCTTCCTTGTTCCAAAATGTCGGTGGAACGTTTGAATACTATAGCGGGAGCAACAAGGATCTTAGCTATCAAGGCTGGAGCGGTGATTTTAGCCAAAAATATTGGCTTGCTACGATCTCGACTAAAGGCTATAAAAATTTAACCTTGTCATCGGAGCAAACCTCTTCCGGCTCCGGACCGCGTGATTTTAAACTGCAGATGAGTACGGACAGGACAACATGGACGGATGTGCCAAGCGGTGCGGTTAAAATGACTAAAGGAGTATACAGTTGTCCGCCTAACGATGAATGCAAACTGAAAAACGTTGCGATTCCAAGTGAAGCGAATGATCAGGAGCTTCTGTATCTTCGCTGGGTCGTTAGCTCGGGACAGAATACAAATGGCAATAGTGATGGAATTGGAGGCGGAGGCTCCAGCAAAATCAGAAACATTCTGGTTCAAGGGGAGCGTATAGATAACTCGGCCATTCGTGTACCCACTATTGATCTGGTTAAGCTTCCAAAGGACAAGGCTGAAAATGTATCGGTGGATGCGCCTTTGACCGTGAAGTTTAATAAGGCTATTTCTTTAGACACCGCATCTGCTGTAAGCATTGTCGACAATGAGAATAAACCATTAGCCGGTGTTTCACTGGAAGTTGTAGGTGGAAACACGCTTAATATTAATCATCCTGAGTTTGGTTATGGCAAAACGTATACAATCTCAGTTCCGAAATCATTAATCAAAGGTACAGACGAAGTAACTCAGATTCGTGATTTGGCATGGAGCTTTAGCATACAACAATCGCCTTTCTTGCCGAAAATGATCAATATGACATTTAACGGTGATCCAAAGACGAGTATCGCTCTAGCATGGTATACCGATACGATGACAGACTCTGTCGTTCAAGTTGTTGAGGCTTCGAAAATGTCAGGGGATGTCTTCCCGGCAGATGGAGCGGTCAGCTATAAAGGAACGGCGGAGGAAATTGAAACCTTTATGACAGAAGCTGATCGTGATTCCAAAACATTCACGAAATTCATTAGTCATAAAGCAACCGCAAGAGAGCTGAAACCAGGTACAGCGTATAAATTCCGAGTTGGCAATGGAGAAGAAGGCAGCTGGAGCTCGATTGGTTCATTTACAACGGATACAGCAGCTAACCAACCTTTCCGCTTTATTGCAGGATCGGATTCGCAGGCTTCTAATAAGTCTGATTTTGAACCGTGGGCAGATACGTTTAGGAAAGCAGTCGATTATATTGGCGAACCTAAATTTCTGATCAGTGCGGGCGATTTGGTCGACAATGGAGATTTGGAGGAGCAATGGCAGTGGATGCTGGGCTTAGCACAGGATTCTCTCACAAATGTTCCTTATGTGCCTGTACTTGGCGGTCATGAAGTGAATGATTATGACGGTGATGTAACGACGCCTAATAATAATTTCTATAATCACTTCAACTTGCCTAAGCAAACGGTAGCGGGTACGGATGAAGGTTCTGTCTATTCCTTCGAGTATGGCGACGCGCTCTTCATGGTATTCAATTCCCAATATGAAGGCGGACTTGCAGCGAATGGGAAAGATGTAGAATGGGCGGATAAAGAGTTCTGGGATCAAGTGAAATGGATGCAAAACACAGTAGCAAAAAGCGATAAGAAATGGAAGTTCGTCACTTTCCATAAAGGGCCTTATGGAGCTGGCGACAATTCAGCGCAATGGGAAGATGAGCGGGTTCAATTTTACAAAAAGTATCTCATTCCTGAATTTGACGAAATGGGAATCGATATGGTGTTCGAAGCCCATGATCACATGTATATGAGATCATTCCAAATGTTAAATGATGAGATCATTAAAGACTTTAAAATCGATGAGGAAGGCAATGCTATCGATCCTAAAGGGACAGTCTACCTGATGTCTAATGCGTTCGGAAATAAATTTTACGAAAAAAATAATCAGCATTATATTGATGAAAATGGAGATGCGCAAGAAGTAAAGGATGAGAATGGCAATCCCATTCCTTATGATGATTACTTTGCTGAGATTGACACTCAACCATTCAAGAAAATGTTTACGGATGTGTCTATTTCGGATAAAGTACTTGCTTTTACCGCATTCACAGCAGCTGTTGCAGATGAAAAAGCTGAAAACACAGTTGGCAAGGGATTGAAAGCTTATGATGATTATGGAATCAGAAGAACGGATACGAAGCCGGAGAAGGTAGAGAACGTCAAGGTGAAGGTGGAAGGAGATAAAGCGATTTTGTCTTGGAAGAAGCCTTCTACAGGAACAGAGCCGGTTAGAGGATTTAGAATCTACGAGAAGAACGACAAAGTAGCAGCACACTGGAGCGAATATATTTCAGCAACTGGCAATCAAACGGAATACAGCTTAGAAATTAAAGACATCAATCCTAATAAGAAATATGATTTTATCGTTAAGGCTGTTGGAACGAGAGACAACTCCGCTCCGGTGGAAGTTACAACGATTGAAAATGGTGCCGAGAACGAGCCGCCTTCAGCACCAACAAGCTTAACGGGTAAAGCCGTATCTCCGTATCAGAACGAATTGACTTGGGCGGCATCCTCTGGGAACATCATCGTGGCAGGCTATAATGTGTACCGTGATGGTGTGAAAGTTGGCGCAACATCAAGCTCGAAGCTAACCTATTCCGATACTGGTTTAGCTGCAAACAGCACTTATACGTATGAAGTGAAAGCAGTTAATCGAGAGGGACTCGAATCGCTTGCAAGTAATTCGATAAGCGTGAAGACGAAGCCAGCTGCTGCGGGTGAAGGCCCGCTTAAAGCATTCCCTCAGCATACCGCTTATGCGGACGGCACAATTAAGCCAAATCATATTACGCAAGCTGATATGGATAATACCGTGTCGAGATTATATGACGAGTGGAAAACGAAATATTTGAAAGAGAATCCATATACGTCAGGCCAATATTATGTGTGGTATGCGGATGGAGACTGGTTTGAAGAGAATGAGATTACAGTTTCCGAAGCTCATGGCTACGGAATGCTGATCACCGCTCTAATGGCAGGCCATGATAAAGATGCAAAGAAGTATTTTGACGGCATGTATCGTTATTTCAGAGCACATCCAAGCGAAATTAATCCAGACCTCATGGCTTGGCAGCAAGCTGATAATGGCAAAGCAATTATTGACATTAACGGTGTAGATTCAGCTACAGATGGAGATATGGATATTGCTTATGCACTTCTTCTTGCGAGTGAGCAATGGGGAAATGATGGGGAAATTGATTATTTGGCTCAGGCTCGCAAAGTAATAAAAGCCATTATGGATAGTGAAGTCAACCAAAAGGATTGGGTATTAAGAATTGCCGATTGGGCAACTAGCGGAGAGTACGAGAATGCTACCCGTCCTTCGGATTTCATGCTGCAGCATATGAAGGATTTTGCTGTTGTTTCCGGCGATGGCCGTTGGAATCAGGTAGTCGACAAAACCTATAACGTGATGGAAAGCCTTTATAAAAATTTCAGTCCGAACGCTGGTCTGCTCCCAGACTTTGTCGTGAAGGATACTGACAGCGGAAGCTTTATACCTGCACCGCCTTTCTTCCTAGAATCAGATACGGACGGCGATTATAGCTACAACTCATCCCGCACCCCATGGCGCATAGGCACAGACTATCTCATTACAGGGGAAAAACGTGCAAAAGATCAGTTAAGTACATTAAATGAGTGGATTCGTAAAAAGACGGATAACGATCCACAAAATATTTTAGCAGGCTATAAATTGGATGGCTCGGAAGCGATAGCTGATTATCAAGATATCACCTTCTCAGCTCCGCTAATGGTTAGTGCAATGATCGATTCATCCAATCAAGAATGGCTAAATAAGCTATGGGATCATAATACGGCTGTTAAAACGGAAGATGATTTATATTTTGGCAATAATCTCCGTTTGCTCAGCATGATTGTCGTATCCGGCAACTGGTGGACACCAACTATCGTTGATACGGATTTGCCTACTGATCCATCGAATTTAAAAGCAGAAGCGGTTTCCAGCACTCAAATTAATTTGACATGGTCTGCTTCTACTGACAATTTGGGAGTAGCAGGCTACAAGGTTTTCCGCAATGGTATTGAGCTGGCAACAACAACAAGTACATCTTATAGTGATACAGGGTTAAGCTCGGAAACAGCATACCAGTATTATGTCATCGCATTCGATCATGCGAATAATTTCTCCAAGGCAAGCAATGCAAGAAATATTACGACACCTAAAGCGCCAACTGGCGGTAATTCAGGCGGCGGTACTGGTATAACAGAGATTGTATCTACGAATGGAAAAGCAACAAT
This sequence comes from Paenibacillus sp. TAF43_2, assembly GCF_052113545.1. Taxonomy (NCBI): domain Bacteria; kingdom Bacillati; phylum Bacillota; class Bacilli; order Caryophanales; family Paenibacillaceae; genus Paenibacillus; species Paenibacillus sp. TAF43_2. The sequence goes on along the minus strand of NZ_JBFRDK010000047.1, from coordinate 33,393 downwards.
ACCGGCTGGTTACTCAGCAAAGGTGAGTTTAGGTGAGAAAATTAAAGTCACGATCCCAGCTGGAGCAACAGCTCAGGAAATGATGTTGACCATTGAAGAGCTGCTGGATACGGCTAAGCTTTTCACAAAAGACGATATTCCTCTCAGCTCAGTCTTTGAAGTGTTGAAAAATAGTTCGGGTAAATTCAGCAAAAAGGTTACACTCGTCTTTGAATTTAATTCATCGCTGCTTAAAGAGAATCAAACGGCAGCTGTATTCTACTTCGATGAGACGAGCAAGAAATGGGTATCTATCGGAGGCAAGATAAACGGTAATAAAATTGAAGTTGAAGTTGATCACTTTACGAAATTTGCTGTTTTGGCAATAAATAAAAATCAACTGAGCTTCAAGGATATTGATGGTCACTGGGCACAGCTGAATATCCAAAAGGCAGTGGCAGAAGGCTTTGTAAATGGTTATTCAGACGGCACATTTAAGCCGAATATTTCGGTAACACGTGCGGAGTTTGCAGTGATGATGATGCAAATGCTGAAGCCGCAAACAAGCGGAAGCGAACTGCAATTTAAAGATAAGTCTGCTATTGGCGCGTGGGCGGTTAAGGCAGTAGCTCAGGCTGTTGAGGCTGGTATTCTTACAGGTTATGAGGATGGCAGCTTCCGTCCAAATGCAAGCATATCAAGAGCCGAGATGGTTGCTATGATCGCAAAAGTTACTGGCCTTGATGCAGAGGCAACCGGTAAAACAGGCTTTGCTGATGACAGTGCTATACCTGCATGGGCTAAGAAGGCTGCGGAAACGGCGAAGAAGCAAGGAATTGTACAAGGACGCAGCGGTAATAAATTTGAGCCAACTGGCGTTGCTACCCGTGCTGAAGCGGTTACTGTGCTGCTGAAATTGAAAGAAGTTATGGGGAAATAATATCTGAGCTTTACAGTCATTTATGCTTTGCAACGGCGCCTCCTTCTGAGGCGGCGCCGTTTTATTAAACAAACCTCCGATTTGTCTTCTTCCCATCACAGCTATGCTTGCTCATTCTCAGTTGTATTCTCCTGCTTATTTCTACTCGCGCCCGGTCCACGAAACAGTAATATACCTAGAATGAACAAGGGTACAAAAATCGTGAAAATCGTAGCAAAGGGTGTCCAGTTTTTGGTGAGGAAATCATTGATGGAAATCGTGTTTGTGTAACATAACAGCGCTAGAGCGATCAAGCCAAATCCCATGGGTATGACATATGGTTTCGGGTCCTTCAATTTGAATAGCTGGCAGAGCCCAATCAACGATGCATCAAACGTCAGCACAATCTTCATCACGATGGATAAAATCCAAATGAACATCATAATCCCTTCAATACGTTCAAGAAAATGGCCGATGTTAATATTTTTCGCCAGTACGTAGGCCGGAAATAATTGATTAGCGGTGACGGCAGCTCCCATTACGCCTATACATCCCACAGTAATGATGATCAGTACAAATCCACCGATGACGGTCCCCCATACAAAGCCTCGTCCTTTTTTTGCTGATTTCGCTACGTAAGGATAAATCATGAGCAGCACAATCATTTCCTGAAATCCGGAAAAGGAGAAGCCAGCTTTTATAATGGGCTTAAAGCCGTATTCCAGTATGGGTTCAAAGTCTATAAAGTCTATTTGAGGGAAGATAGGTATGATAAGAAAGCAGAGCATAAAAAATAGGATCGGAAAAAATATTTGCACCGCACGGGAATAAACGATCATGCCTGCTCGTACGGCAAATATAACAATAATGACAAAGATAATGAGTAATATTTCAATCGGTGTTTCCGGCAAGGTTTGTGTGGTTAGGAAAAAACCGAGATCCCCAATCATCAGAGAGGTGAGCAAGTAGAAAAAAGCGATAAAACAGAGACCGAATACATTGCCGATCCACTTTCCAAAAGCAAGATGGCACATCTCAATGAGTGTTTTGTCCCCATATCGGTTACCGAGACTGACATAAATAAGGACGCTTAGAATGTTGAGTCCGATTCCTACTATGGCTGCGAGCCAAGCATCCTGTTTCGCTACCAAAGTAAGTCCTGCAGGCGTAATGAGGATGGAGGTGCCAATCATGAAAAAAATGACTAATATCGTGAAAGTGCGAACACTTAAAGTATCTGGCTTCATCATCGGTCTTTTCCTTTCAAGACATCAAGGAGTAGATTGCACGAGCGTAAGGAGATATTATTTTTTCTATCCATTCCAAAGGGTTAGGCGGTATGTTCATATACATGAAAGCCAGACTGCCAGAGGTTGCTGTTATCATAATGAATACAACCAGTAGAAGCTCTTTCATCCTGCGCTTGCCGAATAGGGGTGGGATTTCTACAATGGAAACCCATGTCCATGCACCGATTATACCTATCCATAACCACATAGCTGCCGCCACCTATTTTTTAATTGTGCTTCTAACAGACTGTACCGTAGTACCAATTCGCCGAATAGTGCACTGGGATTGAACGGTGATATTCACATCTTCGAATATTTTATCCCAATCGTTAATGCCATGCCACATTTTCGGGTTGGAACGATGAAGTGCTGAACCAAATCCAAATATATCTGTTTTAACTTGCTTTTGAAATTTGTGAAGCGTGCGGCTCAGTATATCTTCCAGTGTCTTATCGGCCAGCTTGTTTAGTTTGGCTAACGTTTCCGGCTGAGTGATATCAAGCTCACAGCTAATGTCTGTTATATCCTGCTCCGTTTTTAAAATGACTTCGAATGCAGGAGTTTTATTTTTCGTATTTACGCGTATATCCGTATGAGAATGGACGACTTGAAGACTTATGTTCCCTTTGCTCTCTGGACAAGCGATTGTGCCAGTTGTTTTGACGATATTATTTTGAATATAATTGAGCACCTTTGTGTCGTTTTCATTCAGCCAGCCTACCATACGATCCCGTTTAAAAGCGGCCATACCGGTGTATTTGAGGATGACCTTTGGTTCAACATTTACAGCATCAGTTATTTTATCGCCTTTTGAAGGACTGCCTTCGATTTCTATAGCGGTTAAAGTCGCTCCTTTTCCTTGCTGGGATAAATCTTGAATAAGCCTGTCCAATGTGATTTTTCCGGTTGCAGCCCATACTCGGTCAGAGGTCTCCAGCTTGGTGTACAAGTTATTCGCAGGAATCGGATCTATAGGGCTGTACATGTTTAAAATTTCACTTGCTGTTGTTTTTTTAGCTACGATGAGATAAAAGTCTGTTCTCATCTCACGGTTTCTTGCGATAAAATCGAGCGGCTTGCTGATTCCGCTGCGAGCTACATCCTCGCCTATAATTAATATCCGCAGGTGTGAGTAATATAGTTGTCGTGCCGCCTTAACCGTCATTCTGCTGAGGGCATCCGGTACAGAAACACCTGTTGCTTCATAAGAGACTACTGGACTGAAGTTGTTTGATCCTGCGTGTTTATTGCTTACCTGACCTGGATTAACAATTTGAGCAGTTACATTGTATTTATCGCCTTTCTTATCGATGGCAAGCCCTACCACGATACTAAGCTCATTTAACTCATGTCTGCTCCAGCAAGCAGTCATGAGAACGGCGGAGATTAGAAGAACGACGACGACAAGAGGGAGCCTGACAGATGATGTAGAACGTATCATGATTTTTTCTGCCTCACTAGATTTTTTGGTTTAAGGCTTTTGGGGCGTGTAATCATGGAGCGCAATGGCATACGAAAAAGAGTATCTTTCTGATCTGTACTGTTGAAGGGAGCCAGCGGCGCCATATAAGGAACGCCAAATGACGTGAGGCTGCATAGATGAAAAATGATCCCAATGATACAGATAAATACGCCGTACAATCCAAAGGATGCTGCCATGATCATCAGCAAAAACCGGATAATCCGAGCCGCAATGCCTAGATTAAAAGCAGGGAGTACGAAATTCGAAATGGCCGTTATGGAAACCACAATCACCATGGCAGCGCTGACGAGGCCAGCTTCTACAGCGGCTTGTCCGACAACCAGTGTTCCTACGATGGAGATCGATTGTCCAATCGTTTTTGGCATTCGTACACTGGCCTCACGGAGAATCTCAAAGGTAATCTCCATGACCAGCGCTTCTATAAAGGCTGGGAAAGGAACGCCTTCTCGCTGGCTGGCTAGGTTATAGAGCAATGTCGTTGGAAGCAGCTCCTGGTGAAATGTTGTAATCGCAATATAGAAAGAGGGTGTAATGGTAGCTATAAGAAAACACAAAAAGCGGAGCAAACGAATCAGTGTGCTGAAATCCGTTCGTTCGTAATAATCCTCGCTTGATTGAAAAAACTGCGTAAACAGTGCAGGAACGAGCAGTGCAAATGGAGTTCCATCCACCATAATCGCGACTCTTCCCTCCAGCAAACCAGCAGCAACCACATCAGGTCTCTCCGAATTAAATATGGTTGGAAAAGGTGAATATTTCTTATCTTGAATATGCTCTTCTATATAGTTGCTTTCAAGAATGCCGTCGATATCGATTTTCTGCAATCGTTCTCTAACCATTTCAAGCACATTATCTGAAACAAGATTTTCGATATAAATGACCGAAACTTCTGTCTGAGTGACACTTCCAATTTTATAGGTCTCAAACCAAAGGTGCCGACTGTTGATTTTTCTGCGAATCATAGCGGTGTTCCAACTTAACACTTCAGTAAAACCTTCACGGGGACCGCGCACCACGGATTGAACATTAGGTTCTTCAACCGAGCGAGCTCTAATATCTTTTGTGTCAACAGCAAGAGCTTCAGCACAATCATCAAGAAGCAAGATGCTGTTTCCAGCAAGCAGCATATCAAACATTTCATTAAATGATTTGAGATCAAATATGGCTCCTTCAGGAATGACACGATCTTTGTAGTAATCCATCAATTCTGTCGAATCAGAATATTGATTGCTCTCATTGTTTCCCGAGTAGACGGATTGAAGCATAGCATTTGAGCTCGATAGCCCAGCAATATATACAATGGCTCCTTGGATGGACACATTCTTTGCTAAATCAACTTGGAATTGACGCAAAATCAGGTCGGGACTATGGCCAAGATTATCCTGCAGCTTTTTTAAATTAGTTTTTAAATCCTTTTGCAACAGCTGGTCATCAATATTGTCTGTTGAATTAATCATCTGAGTACCTCTGATCTGATGGTTAATATGGTATCGTTTAGTTAGGATATCCTCATTTTCCAGATAGATACATATTTGTTGCGGCAACAGGATTATTAAGGGAAGTGAGGAGGTCAACTCCATTCCTCAAATTTACGAATACCCACACGATTAAAATCCCAACTAACCATAAAACAGGAAATTCGCCGTTTACATTCCTACCCATGCTTACTAGAATAGGGATATTTTTTATAAAATTTAAGCCAAATGCTGAATTACTTTGTCTAATAGGTATAAGAAGAAAAATAAAGAGGGTGGGTATCAATTATTAGATTAGTAGAAAAAGCTCAAAAGGGTGACGATAATGCMTTTTTAAAGCTATTCCAAAAATATGAACAAGATATATATCGCATGGCTTATGTTTATGTCAAAAATAAAGATGATGCTTTGGATATCGTTCAAGAAGTGGCATATCGTTCATTTAAAAAGATAGATACATTAAAAAAACCAGAGTATTTTAAAACATGGTTAATTAAAATTTCCATTAGTTGTGCTATTGATTGTTTAAGAAAAAACAATAAGGTGGTTCAACTAAGACCAGAGCATGAGGAGTTAATTGATCCTTATGTTGAAATTATCCCTCTATCATTAACACTTGATCAATTATTGGATGAGTTAAATGAAGATGAAAAGAGTATTGTCATTTTAAAATTTTACGAAGACTATTCATTTAAAGAAATAGCCGAGATGTTAAATATTCCATTAGGGACGTCAAAATCAATATTATATCGTGCATTAGATAAGCTTCGTAAACAAGCTAAGGGGGTTGGGATTTGTGAATAATATAGTAAAGCAAGAATTAGATAGAATCGAGATTCCAAAAGAATTACATGAGAGAGCGAAACTTGGGGTGAAAATGGCGAAATCGGAACAACTAAAAAGGAATTTTAATAAGCGGTTAGTTTTTCCCTTAGTAGCTTCTTTATCTCTAGTTTTTTCGATTGGAGTAGGAGCAGCCACTATGCCAAGTTTTAATAATTTATTATCTATCGTTAGTCCACAAATTGCGTTAATGCTCCAACCTATCGAAATGAGTAGTGAAGATGATGGTATTAAGATGGAAGTAGTCGCTGCGATGAATGATGATGAAATGGCAGTTATATATGTGACTATGCAAGATCTTACAGGCAATAGAATAGATGAAACTCTTGATCTTTATGATGATTACTCGTTTTCTGAAGGTCATATGTTTAATATTCAAATGGTAGATTACGATGAAACCACTAATACTGCGACATTACGAATGCAAGCTAACAGTGGCGAGCGACTTAATAATAAAAAAATAAGTTTTCGAATCAACTCTTTCCTAAGTCATAAACAAACATTTGAAGAAGTGAAGGTTAATGCTAATCTTATGGAAGCAAAACACAATACACCTCAAACGATATCATTAGATTTAAATAATAGTCCTGGTGGCGGTGGGAAGATTTTTGAAAAATTAGAGGAACAAAGAACAATACAGGTTTTAAAGCCAGACGAAAGCAAACTTTATCTTCCAGAAATAAATTTTATGCATATATCTAATTTAGGTTTTATTGATAATCGACTTCACATCCAAACGAAATGGACCAGAGATGATATAGATAGTCATGGATATTTTTATTTTATTGATCCTTCAGGAAATAAAATACATACTTCCAATGTATCTTTTGGAATTGATGATTTAGGAAATACGAATTACGGGAACGAATATGTCGAATATATCTTTGACATCGATAATTTAAACATAAACGATCTGAAACTAATGGGGTATTTTGTATCTAATAACAATTACACAGTAGGCGACTGGAATACTACATTTAAAATGCGGTCGGTTAGTGAAGAGAAAAATACAGCCTTTTCCAAGGGTTTTGGGACGTGGATGGCCAATCGTATGACCGTTTCACCATTAGGAGTAACCTTATATGGAATTGGTGAATTAAATAACTCTAGTAAAATTACAGTAACGGCTAAAATGAATGACGGCACAGTTCAAACATTTGATTCTATGACTAGCTATAGTGATAATGAGAAGGTTATAGCGAAATTCATACCTGCTTTGCCTTTAGATATTTCAAAGATTGAGGCCATCACTATCGATGGAGTGGAAATCGATTTTTAATGGTTGGTGTAAGATAAAGAGTTTTTTGAAAAGTAGTTGATAAACGGAAGAGTGGAGCAACAGCTGCGGCAGTTGCTCCATTATTTAGGTTAGCCAGTAATCATCATGATGAAAATATGAGTTTTATGTTCAAAATATTCAATATGCACAAAATAATTCTAATTATTTACAGTTCGCCAAGTTGTTGGTACTATACTGTAGGAGGTGTTCGAAGCAGCGTACCGCTTTTTGTATCATTCAATCATAACTTATTAAGGAGATGAATTGATTTATGAGCACACGATTGACTAAATTACTCACAAGCGCAGCTATGCTAGTTCTGCTAGCTTCAACTGTCGCTTATGCAGCACCAGCATCAAAGTCCGAGAGCGAAGCACCGCATTGGAGCTATGAAGGCAGCACTGGACCAGAGCATTGGGCCCATCTTAATGCGGAATATGCTGCTTGCAGTGCTGGAGTGGAGCAATCACCAATCGATATACATAGCGACGAAGCAAATAAAAATAGCAACAAAACGAAGGTGACCGTCCATTACAAACCAACCTCCTTTACCTTCGGCAATAGCGGACATACCATTCAAGCCAATACATCTTCAGCTGCCAATCAGTTGACAATAGGCGATACAAAGTACACATTGGCTCAATTCCATTTCCACACACCGAGTGAGCATTTAATAGACGGAAAAGCATCCCCCTTGGAGCTGCACTTTGTACATAAGAGCAAGACTGGAAATCTAGCTGTGCTAGGCGTACTTATTAAGGAGGGTAAAGGAAACCCGGCCTTGACTGAAATTTGGTCCAAGCTGCCAAAAACAAAGACTGCTGCTGATTTTGTTTTGAAAAACAAAATTGATCTCAGCAAGCTTCTTCCTAGTGACCTGGACGCTTATCGCTACCAAGGATCACTGACGACTCCGCCTTGTTCCGAGGGCGTGAAGTGGACTGTTCTAGAGAAGCCTATCGAAATGTCGAAAGCTCAAATAAAAGCATTTCAAGCCATATTCCCTGATAATCATCGTCCTGTTCAACCTCAAAATAAACGTACCATTGCTGAAATAGAAGTAAAAGCAATTTAATATAGGAGAACAATGTAAGTATCCGAATTAGCTGAAATGGCGAAAACAAATTTAGGTCTTTATACACAAAAAATGGTAATAAATGCATCCTTGTGTCATAAGCTTAGGTCGTTGGGGTTGGGTGCAAGACCTATTTTGAGCGTAAAAAATATTAGTTCTAAAATAGCAGTGCAAAATAATAACGTTTACATTATGATTGATTCATAGAACATTCCTCAGCTACAATCCGATTTTAGAGCCTTTCATCTCCACCACACTTCGGTACAAACATCCGGAAAGTTTTGGCTTTTTACCAAACCTCACACCTTCCCATGAACCCAAACCATACCCAATTTACTTTCACTGCTCATTTTTTAATGCGTGTATAAGCTCTTAGGAGTTTATATAAATTCGGATTCTTAAGGAGTTGGTCGCTTAAAAGTGAACCTATCTTTATAGACGTCGCTGCTAATGATGAGAGGGGGGAAATGATACTGATATCCGCATGCTGTTAGGAAATGGATGGATTCTAAAACCAGACCAAAAACCTAGGAGGTAATGTGATGATGAATCAGATTCATATGAGTTCGAGTTTGAAGAAGCGTGTGTTGGTTGCTTGTCTTGTTCTGCTGCTCCTATTAACCAGTATGATTGCTTTCGTTAAGCCTGTTTCTGCACATGGTTATATCGATAATCCTGCAAGTCGGGCGATACAATGTAAAAATGGACTGAATACGAACTGTGGCGCAATTATTTATGAGCCGCAAAGCCTCGAAGGATTAAAAGGTTTTCCAGCAGCTGGACCTGCAGATGGTAAAATCGCCAGTGCCGGCCTTGCTGCCTTCGCCAATCTTGATCAACAAACAGCTACACGCTGGAATAAGGTCAATATTAGCAGCGGTACCAATACATTTACTTGGAAGTTCACAGCCCGTCATGCGACGACAAGTTATCGCTATTTTATTACCAAGCAAGATTGGAATCCTAATGCTCCGCTTTCACGTGCACAGCTTGATCTGACTCCGTTCTGTACAGTACAGGGGAACGGTCAACAGCCTCCTGCAACGTTGTCCCATACCTGTAGTGTACCAGAGAGGACTGGTTATCAAATCATCCTTGCTGTATGGGATATTTATGATACACCAAACGCTTGGTATAACGTAATTGATGTTCAGTTTGGCGCTTCAGACAACGTTGCCCCAACTACTCCAACGAACCTTACAGCAGGTACAGTCGGTACAACAACAGCTTCACTATCATGGGGAGCTTCAACGGACAATAATGGTGTCTCAGGTTATGAGATCTATTCCGGCTCTAACACCTCGCCAATAGCAACCGTTCCGGGAAATCAATTAAATGTCAACCTGACGAATTTGATTGCAGGAACCACCTATAACTTAACCGTCAAAGCGTTTGATTCCTCCGGCAATCGATCTCCAGCCAGCAATAGCGTACAAATAACGACGGTTCAGATCCCGAACGACACGACTCCGCCAACGAACCCGTCTGGGCTTCATGTTATGGGAGCGGCTGGCTCAAACTCACTTACGCTGATGTGGAACGCCTCAACGGATGCATCTGGCATCGCTGGTTATCGCATTTATGTCGGTTCAAATGTCGTTGCAACCGTAACGGGCACAGCTACAGAGAAGCTCGTTACGGGTCTTGCTCCTAATACTTCCTATACGTTCACGGTTCGTGCTATTGATCCATCTCAAAACGAATCAGGCAACAGCAATGCAGTCACCGCTACGACGGCTCAAGGGCCAAGCGCTACACCATGGGCTGCTAATACGGCATATGCAGCGAATGCTCTAGTCTCATACAATGGTGCGACGTATAAATGTATCCAACCGCACACTTCGTTAGCAGGCTGGGAGCCTAGCAACGTTCCCGCGTTGTGGCAGCTGCAGCCATAAACTAATTATGCCCTCGGAGTTGAATGGGAGCTCCGGGGGGCTTTTTTGTTTTAGATGAAAATAGTACAAAAAACTAAAACGAGCTGCAGCAAAATGATGGTTAGATTAATTTTTTGAATTTTAGGTTAAAAAGTCCTAAATAAGTGGTCGGTTTTGAATAGAATTAATCCATATTGGTGTATGAATTTGTCGCAATCCAATGCCGAGGTTCAAAATCAGATGATTCTTGCTACCTATTCAAAGGGTATTCGCGAGGTTATATTGAAAAATAGTGTAAATGATCTACTCTATTTTCGTTGACAGATTCTTGCTAGAGCATGATAATAATTGTAATTTATAGGAATTGGAGGGATAAACAAGGATTGTTTTTTATTTGGTTGGAATTTATGAAAGTGAGGATTCGGATGCTCCTCATACATTAAACCTTTAAAGGAGTGTAGTAATGTTCGATAAAATTGCTGATATTTTGTGCACGATTAAAGAAGACCAGCCGGAACTCCGCCATTCCCTCTCCCCTGAAACGAATCTGAACAATGATATTGGCCTTGATTCTTTGCAAATGATCCAGTTTATGCTCCAAGTCGAGGATCAGTTGAATGTGGCCATTGACTATGACGAATTCGATTATGAGCATCTCCAGTCGATCGGAGCTTTTATTCAGTTTGTGAAAAGCTGCCAGCCGCAAGGCCAGCCGTTGTACGAAGATGCTAAATCGTAAAGCCGACGTGATGGTGAAAATGGTTATGGGTACCTTCGACCCCGAAACGAGGTGGAGAGATCCTGATCTTGCCCAGCTGCCTGCTATGCCGGACAAGGATAGTGAGTCCATTGTCCTATGCATGGATGAGCTGCTCTTTCCGTTTTGCGGGCCTAATGATATCCTCTACAGCCGTTGCAAAATCAACCCAGTACTGCATGAGTATTTTAATGGGCTAGGTTTTTCGTTTGGAGCTCGCTATCACTATGATTTGAATGATGAGAAGGATCCCTTGCCCGAACCGGACTTATTCAAATCTTGCATGTTCAGACTAGCGGCCGATCAAGCAAGGCTCACCAAACCGGCAAACAAAGTGCTTCAGACAACCGGTTCCGGTTTCCACGAGGGTGTGGTTTTGCAGCAGATGAAATCACAGGGTGAAGAGAGGTTCTCAAGCGCTGCCAAAATGGTGTCCCCGTACGCCATAACATCGGATACGGAAGCGTACCTATACGCCGCCGCACCTAGCGGTTCCTTGCCAGATCTAGAGACGGTTGTACGTGTTAATTCAAAGCTGTATTCCAACAGGCTCTTGGTTAGAATAGGCGAGAAGTGTTACGGCATAGAGGCGAACAGCGCAGCAGAAATAGAGACGGTCGGAAGTGCTCTATTGAAGAAGGGGCACTATTTATTGAAAGATCCCTTCGGCGTTGCTGGCAAAGGCAATATGCTCATTGACAGCGAATCCATGCAGCGAAGAATAACGGATCACTTGCATAAACAGGAGGAAAGAGGTTTGCGCTCTCAATTCCTGCTTGAGCCGCTGCTAAAGAAAAAGACCGACTTCAGCTCTCACTGGTTCATCAAGGAGAGTGGCGAGACGGCGTTCATTTCAGTTCAGCGGATGATTAATCACCAGCAAAACTATAGCGGGTCTATCAAGGCGGATGAAGTTTTTATCAGCATGCTGGAGAATGCTGGCTATTTCAACGTGATGGAGAAGGCGCTCCGGCTGCTGGCGGGAGACGGCTACCACGGCTTTGTCTGCTTTGACTCCATGATATTGGAGGACGGAAAAGTCGTATCGATTGTAGAGATTAACGCCCGCAAGTCCATGGGACTTATTAACGCATATCTCGATAAATGTTGGGAAACGTACGGACATAGCGGCTGGCTAACGTTTTTATCCCTCGGATTACCGGAAGGCTTCGAGTTTGACACTCTACTGCACGCATTGCGTGCATCTGAAATTCTGTTGACAACCCCCTCAGGATACGGGGTTGTTCCTCTATCATCCAATACCGTAATGATAAACGAGATTCTGACTCGCCGCCGAATGGCGGAGGGAACGCAAAACAAACGAGGCATGCCGAAGGGACGGCTTTATGTCTCAGTCGTAGGCCGAGATGATGAACACCGCAGCGAACTGATTAACAGCTTGCGACAGGTGCTCGCCGACTTATCCGTTAAAGTGTACAACTAAATTTGGAACGCGGGAGCTGAGCATGAATTCATCTTCAGTTATTTTGCTGGCGTCGGGTAATTCGCTCGGCGCGTACATTCCGGCTATGCATCTGCATACGTACCTGCAAAGCATAGGAGTCGAAACGGATATTTACGTTCTGGAGAGCTTGTATGACGAAAAAGTGCGAAGCAGGATCAGATCCACCAAAAAAGCATTTCATGCGGATTTCGCCGTTGCTCTTATGGGGCATAAGCTGGCCAAACCCGTTGACAATTCCTTGGACGAGGTAGAGGTTCAGAGACTGCTGAACGCTTGGAAACAGGCCGATGTCACCCGTTTTGCGGTGTTTACGGGTTTCTGGCTGCCTATACTGGAGAGTTACAAGGCAGATTCTAACAAGCAATTGGACATCCGGCTGATTCGAATGGATGCGTGGGATACCCCGTCGTTTAAGGTACATAAGCAGTTGTACCCCGTCTATAAGAACGTTTGGTTTTACGAGCTTCAAAAAATGTCTCCGGGCAGTTACATTGCTTCAGACGAAGCGGAGCCTTTGCCTTTCTGGCAGCGTGCCGGACGCATTCTGATCCATGGCGGTGGCTGGGGAATCGGCACCTATGCCAAGACGATCTCAGAGCTTCGAATGCTCGGACACCGTCTGGATGTCATTGTTTACGATCCTTCAGAGGTGGAGGAGGATGACGGGACCACGCGATATTTTGGGACGGAGGTCTCCTGGGATCCGTGGAGCAGCGACAAACAAGGGAGACATTCTTTCCCGCCTATGCTTCAGTATATCCGTGAAAATGGAATTCTCAGGGAGTATCCCCTCAAGGATTACTCAGCTTATACCGAGCTGATGCGCAATTGCTGGGCGATCATCAGTAAGCCGGGGGGAGCGACTTTGAACGATTCGTTGTCGCTTGGAATCCCATTTGTCATGTTGGAGCCGTTCGGCGACCATGAGCTTCATAATTCAACCTATTGGGAATCTTGTGGATTCGGAATCCGCTTTACGGAGTGGAAAAACCAACGTTTTTCGGAGCATTTGCTCGAGGAGACTTGCAGACGATTATTAGAGCAGCGGTCAAAAATTAACCATTTCGGGAGGATCACCTATGCAGCCGAAAACAGCAGTTACGTTTGACCAAATCACGTTTCGTAATATGAAAAGAACGCTCGTTCCGCTCGCGGAAACCGGAAGGAAGCGCAGAGATGATCCAACTTATGCAGCACCCGTGCCTTATGAGATAGGAATCAAGCTTAATAATGGCTGCAACCTACGCTGCACACACTGCTTTGAGTGGAATCCGGATGGCTTCCATCACGGTTTTGCCAAAGAAGTGAAGAAAGATGAAATCGATATTCCCGTCGTGGAGAAGATTTTGGCTGAAACGAGAGCACGCAAATCACGTGTTTTCCTGTGGGGCGGCGAACCGTTATTTTACTCCAAATTCGATGAGCTGGCAGAATTGCTATCCAAAGAAGAACGTTACACGACGATTTGCACGAATGCGATTCTCATTGAGCAGAAGCTGGATTCCATTCTGAAAATGTCAGAAAATCTGGTCATGCTGGTCAGCCTTGAAGGCTTCGAGAAGGAAAATGATGCAATCCGAGGTAAAGGCACGTTTAAGAAAGTAATCCATGCAATCCAGCTGCTGCTAGATCTGAAAAAGCAGGGTATATATAAAGGCAAGGTTTCTGTGGCGTTGACGGTTAACGACCAGATGGTCGGCAAGCTTTACAGCTTTATGGAATTTTTTGAAGAGATGGGCGTAGATTCTGTCTATTTCTGCTTCCCCTGGTATATCCCTTCTGATACGGCGGATAGAATGGACACCTATTTCGATGCTCATTTCCCGCACCTTGCCTCCCGCTTTGCAGACGATCACAAGAATAGTTGGCACTCCTTCACGTTTCACATCTCGCCAGATAATTTTGATATTTTGCTCGAAGAGCTTAAACGCGTGAATTCCCGAATTTGGAATGTGCGTGTCCGTTATCAGCCTGCGCTGGAGCCCGAAGAGGTGGAAGGATTTATCCGGGGCAGCGAGAAACCGGCTATGAATCGTACGAAGTGCTTTTCGATCTCGAATCGGATGGATGTGATGCCGGACGGCAAAGTGAATCCGTGCAAATTTTTCCCCGAATTCAGTGTTGGGAATTTGTACGAGGAAAGCGTAGCCGATATTTTTCATGGTGAAGATCTTCGGAAACAGCGCGAAATTGTTGCCTGCGGTTTAATGCCGATATGCTCTAAGTGTGTGCTGCTGTACAACAATGGAGTTTAAGCCAGGAGGAACAGGGATGGGCTATATCCGTGTGCGGGAGCTGCACAAATCGTTCGTGTACTACCGGAAAGCTGCGGGGCTTAAAAATTCGCTGAAAAATTTATTTGCTCGCAAGTCGCTGGTAAAGGAAGCGGTCAAATCGCTCTCTTTTGACATAGGCCCCGGCGAATGCGTCGGATTTCTCGGACCAAACGGGGCGGGTAAAACGACAACGCTCAAAATGCTGTCTGGCATTCTCTATCCGACAGGCGGAGAAGCCGATGTGTTTGGCTATGTGCCATGGGAGCGGAAGAATGAGTTCAAACGGCTTTTTTCCATTGTGATGGGGCAGAAAAATCAGCTTTGGTGGGACCTTCCAGCTAGCGAATCGATTTATTTGAACAAATGCATTTATGACGTCGAGGATGATCTCTACCACCGGAGTCTTGCTGAGCTATCGGAGATGCTGGATGTGCAGGATCTTCTGAACGTGCAGGTGCGCAGGCTGTCGCTGGGCGAAAGGATGAAAATGGAGCTGATCGCCGCGCTTATCCACCGCCCTAGGCTGCTTTATCTCGATGAACCGACGATCGGGCTTGATTTCCCCTCCCAAAAGAAGGTTAGAGAGTTTCTGAAATACTACAATGAGCAGTTTGGTGCGACGATTTTGCTTACGAGCCACTACATGAAGGATGTGGAGGACCTCTGCAAGCGGACGATCATTATTAATGAAGGAAGTCTTCTGTACGATGGAGATCTTCACAAGATCAATGATCTGTTTGGCGAGCAGAAAATTATAAGGCTGCACTTCTCCGAACCTGTTGCCCAGCAGCGGCTGGCCAAATTCGGGAAAATGGTAAGCGGAGACGAATACAACGTTGTTCTAGAGCTGCCCAAGCATCGTTTGAAGGAAGTGTCGCGCGCCGTTCTCGATTCGTTTCCAATCATCGACTGGACGATAGAAGACGTACCGATCGAGGAGAGCATTTCCATGCTCTATCGCAAGGAAGCTGTAGGATGAACAGACGCAGATTGTACATGGCAGTTTTTAGGGTGGGCGTCCAGCATTCGATGGAATACCGATTTCATTTCTTTCTTGGTCTTCTTGGGGCTGCTTTTCCAATTCTCGTTCAATATTTTATTTGGACGGCGGTGTACGAACATTCCGGCAAGGCGGCGTTGTTCTCGTATTCGTATGGTCAAATTATTTTGTATACGATCTTGGCAGGGCTGGTGTCCAAGCTGATTGCTACCCAGTTTGAGCACGAGATTGCCGGCGATATTAAGAATGGCGGCCTTAACAAATATTTGATTAAGCCAGTCAGCTACTTCGGGTACCGGCTGATGTCCTTTTTCGGTCAAAAAGCGATCTATTACGGTATTACTGCACTTTTGCTTATTTGTATGATCTGGATTTCAGCCGCTAGGGAAGTGCTGGATATCCAGATCGTACGTATAATCTTGTTCGCTGTGACGCTGTGGGGTGCGCTTTTGCTCAACTTTTTGATCGCCTACTGTATTTGCGCCAGCGCGTTTTATTTGCATGAAATCTCATACTTTTTTGTGATTACAAGTTTGCTGGTCAATATTTTGAGCGGCGGTATGTTCCCTTTGGAAATTTTCGGAGAAAAGGTTGTAAAGGCGCTTCAATATACTCCTTTTCCGTATACCATTTATTTTCCGGTGAATGTTCTGAGCGGTAAAACAGAGACGATGGCTATGTATCAGGGGCTGTTTATTCAAGCTGGATGGATATTGCTCTTCTTGCTCATTTCCCGTCTGACGTGGCGCGTATCCATAAAGAAATATTCGGCGGTCGGGGGGTAGCAGACGTTCCGTATGTTTAAAATTGCGAGAAAATATTTGCGCCTGTACGGTATGTTTATCAAAAATTGTCTCATCGCTCAGATGGAGTTTCGGGGCAATTTTGTGATGAGCCTGCTTGTCGAATCTGTCTATCTGCTTGCCAAGCTTTTGTATGTGCTCGTCGTGTTCCGCACTGATCTGCATGTAGAAGGCATACCGCCCGAAGGGCTGCTTCTATTTATAGGCCTGCACACCGTCGTTACGGGAATTTATGTCGGGTTGTTTTTTACAAATTTCATGAAAATTCCTGAGTATATTAAAGATGGCTCGCTTGATTTGATGATTACGAAGCCCGTTTCCTTGCAGTTCATGGCATCATTGCGATACGTCGATCTGGCGCTGCCAATTCCCGATATTTTGGTCGGTTTCACTATGATCGGTATCGGCTGGCATGCGATGGATATTCCGTTGTCATTCGTTCAACTTGCGGGATTTGCCTTAATGCTGCTGGTCTCCGTTGTCATCACGTATTGCCTAATGATTATCCCAGCGCTGCTTTCATTCTGGTTCGTCCAGACGGGGGCTATGTCGGATATCGCCCATTCCGCCTGGGATGCCAACAATTTCCCAATGGCTATTTATCCTGTTTGGGTCCGCAGAATCGGGACCTTCGTTATTCCGCTGTTCCTTATTACTAATTTCGGACCGATGTTCCTGCTTGGACAGCTCAGCTGGTTATATGCAGGACTGGTGCTGATCGGATCGCTTTTGCTCTTCGCAGCTATACGGCTGCTTTGGAAACGGGCTGTGAAGGGATATAGCAGCGCGAGCAGTTAAAATGGTTTTGCAATCATAAGGAAATTACAAATAATAAGTATCTATATCCCATGCCTAAAAAAGGAAGTGTCATCGCATGCCGGACATGGCGACAACGCAAGGCCGTACCTCGATAAATTGCGTATTTCAGGAGCCAGATCGAATTGAGCTTATAGAGGAACAGGTGCCAAAGCCAGGACGAGGACAAATTTTATGTGCAGCCAAAAAATCACTAATAAGTACAGGAACGGAGCTGGCTTGTCTAAAGGGGCGTTTCGATGAAGGAACGGTCTGGTCATCTTGGGTTCGGTATCCATTTTATCCCGGTTACTCGATGGCGGCTGAGGTGCTGGAGACAGGCATTGGAGTGGAGGGAATAAAGCCCGGCGATCGGGTCATCTGCCCGGCTGGTCACCGACAATATTTCCTCGCAGACTATAAGGAAGCGGCAATTATACCAAATTCAATCCGTGACGAGGAGGCGGTTTTTACACAGATCGCGAAGGTTGCTCTTCTAGGGATTCTGCGCGCAGAACCCGCCTTTGGTGAAAGAGTGGGAGTTGTTGGACTTGGTCTTATCGGACAGCTTGTCATTCAGTATCTGAATGCCAGTGGTGCAAGGCAGATTATTGCGATTGCTCCGGAAAGCTCCCGCCTGAACCAAGCCCTTCGAAGCGGTGCGACCGATCTGCTGAATTTTACGGTTGCCGAAGCATTCGGAGCGGTAGAACAGCTTACCGATGGCAAAATGCTGGACACGATATATGATGTGACAGGTTCTTATGCGGTACTGCCCTACTGTACGCAGCTGACACGGGAGCTCGGCAAAGTCATTCTGCTAGGTGACTCGACAGAGCCTTCAAAACAGACGATTGGGCCCAAAGTCGTTTTTAATTCGGTCAGCATATTAGGCATTCACGGCCGAATGATGGAAGGTTTTAATGGCTGGACGGAAGAGGATATGAACATGTTCATATTCGAATCGATCCGTCGCGGGAAATTGGACGTCGCAAGCCTCATCACGGAAGAAGCAAGCCCGCTCGAAGCTGTATCGGTTTATTCCCGGCTCTCCGGGAGTAAGCCTGATTTGTTAGGCGTTTTATTCGATTGGACGCAATTGTAACGTCAGAGGAGGAATGCAGGTGAGAGCTTGTAGCCAGCTTACGATGAAAGAGAAAATTGGGCAGCTGCTTATGGTAGGTTTCGAGGGACTTACGCCGGATGCGAATATTGGCAACCTCTTGCAAAACCATTTCATTGGGGGAGTCGTGTTCTTTTCCCGTAATTTGGACAACCCTGAGCAGGCATTTGCTTTAACGAAGAAACTCCAACAAACGGCTGCGGGTGCAACAGGCATACCGCTATGGATCGGAACAGATCAGGAAGGTGGCATGGTCGTCCGATTAAGACAGGGAATTGCACAGCTGCCTGCGGCGATGGCTTTGGGAGCGGCACGTGATCCTTTGCTGCTCTATGAAGCTGCAAAGGGAACGGCAAAGGAGCTGAAGTTGCTGGGCATCAATATGAATTTCGCGCCGGTGGTCGATATTAACGTCAATCCGCGAAATCCGATTATTGATGTCCGGGCATACGGCGACGAAGCTGAACTTGTCGCTGAGCTCGGGATCGCCGCAATGCTTGGCTTTCAGGATGGAGGCATCGTCTCTGTTATTAAGCATTTTCCTGGGCACGGCGACACGGAGGTAGATTCGCACGCTGAGCTGCCGGTTGTTAGGCATTCTCTTGAGCGTCTGCGGTCTGTCGAGCTTGTACCGTTTCGGCGCTGTGCGCGGGCAGGGGCCGAAGCCGTAATGACTGCCCATGTCGGGATTCCATTGCTAAGCGGCGGTTTGTCTGTTCCAGCCACACATTCTCATGAAGTATTGACGGGTCTGCTGCGGGAAGAGCTGGATTTCAAGGGGATTATCGTGACGGATTGCATGGAGATGAATGCGGTAACGCAAGGCATTGGTGTCGGGGAGGCAGTCGTAAGAGCCGTACTTGCTGGAGCAGATCTTCTTCTCGTCAGCCATACGTACGAAAGCCAGCTGGAGGCGGCAGCTGCACTGGAGCATGCGGTAGCAGGCGGTCGTCTGTCTGAAGCTCGGATTGATGCTTCCGTGGAGCGCATTCTTCTCCTAAAGGAGCTCCGCATCGGAGAGCTGCGAGAGCGCAGCTGGGAAGAAACGCAGACCAATCTCGATCATTCGCAAACACTTCGGACAATTAAGCTGCTTCGCGAGAAAAGCATCACCTCGGTGAACCGTGAACCGAATTTTTGCCAGTTGTCTTCCGAAGTCGACACGCTTGTGCTTTGGCCGCAGATGGCGGCTGCTTGCAAGTCTGAGGATGAACCGATATACGATGATACCCTCGGCAGCTTTCTAAATCCTTTAATGAAGGCAAAGTTCACGGAGCGTTTGTATAGGACTAGTCCGAGTACGGATGAGATTGCGGACTTAGTCTCCGAAGCGGATGGATATGAGCAAATCATCGTGGGAATATTCCATACGGCTTCTAATCACGGGCAGACCGTTTTGGTTCGAAAGCTTTTGGCAGGTGGGAACAAAGTCATTCCAATCTCCCTTCGCAACCCCGTTGATCTAGCGGCATTTCCAGAAGCTAAAGGTTTCCTAGCCTGTTATGAGCATCATCCGCTAACATTGCAGGCCCTTTCTAGCGTTTTACTGGGCAAGCTTAAGCCTGAAGGAACTTTACCGGTTACGCTTCCCGATTATTCATTAGAAGGAGGCGAATCATATGAACGCGGTACAGCTTCCCGTGTTGAATCCGCCACTTAAAGGATTTTTACGATGGGCCTACACCCTTTCAATCACCAGCGTCCACGAAGAAACGATTCCTTGGTATTACAGCAACTTTATCCAGTTATCCTGCACCACAAAATTTCTGGAGGACGGCAGGCAATATTTTATCGATTTTTTTCGGGGCAAGCCAAACGAGCTGAATTTCAATAACCCGTTTCTTCTAACATGCTCTGTGAATTATACGATTCTAGATAATTTGGCATTGGATGACTGGCCGAAATTTTTCGCGGATCAGATCCGCAGCGGCTATTACTGCATTGTGTTTGTGGACGAAGCCAAGCTGTCACCGGCAGCTTCTTATCAGAAGGAGCCGTTCCCTCATCATCTTTTTCTGTACGGTTTTGACTGGGAGGAAAATAGGTTCGATGCTTCCATGTTCGATCATACAGGGGTGTACCGTAATGTGAAGATCCCATTCCAAGAGTTTCAGGATGCTGCAGGTTCTATGCGAAAGCTTTTGAAGGAGAAACTCACGTCTGATCATCATACGTATTTTTACAAATACGCACCGCATTCTGCTTATCCTTTTGATAAAACGGCCGCGATCGACCAGCTGCTCGATTATGTTAATGGCGAGACTCATTTAAACCGAATTAATTACAATCCAGACGAGGAAGCTTTCGGAATCAAGGTATATGACTATCTGCAAATGTACTTTGATGCTGTAGAGCAAAATGATTCTAGGCTGGGTGACCGCAACGATGCGAGACATCTTCACGTTCTCTGGGAGCATAAAAAAATGATGAGCGAGCGAATCGGATATCTTGTAGAAGAGGGGATAATCCCTTATGAGGAAGAGCTTGTGGAAGGCTACAAGGATATAACAAAACGGGCGATGAAGCTGAGAGATCAATACATTCGCCATGTTATTCGCGAAGATAAGGAAGTATTTAAACGGTTGAGGCTCCGCTTTGACCAATTCCGAGAAGAAGAGCCTGTTCTTTTGCTTAAATTAATTAAACTTCTAGAAGTGCCATCGAACTCGAATAAGATTTATGTAGAAAGTAGATAGCAATCAAAAATATTATATGAGATGAGCTAATAGGAGGGAGCTGCCGCGAGGACAGCTCCTCTTTGATGTTCATTGTGGTTAAAAGCTTTTAATGTATAATTAATGTTAGTTGACTAACAATAATTGTGATAAAATGAGGAAAGAGCTGAAGATGATAGGTAAAGGGGGGCGAAAATGAACAAGGATCGATCAGTTGCGCTCGAACTTAGAACGCTAAGAAATATGCTGCATAGACAGGTAAGCGGGTTTATGAGTCAAAAATATGGCGATCAATTGACTGGCATGCATGGATGGGTGCTGAGGTACTTTGTTGAGAACCAGCACAAGGAGATTTTTCAACGCGATTTCGAGAGCCAGTTCACGATTCGGCGTTCGACCGCGAGTAAGATTTTGCAGTTGATGGAGAAAAATAATCTCATAACGAGAGAGTCTGTTCCTTATGATGCAAGACTAAAGAGGATTATTCTTACGCCAAAAGCTATTGAATACCATGAAGCCATTATTTTGAAATACGTTGAATTGGAGCGTGAAATTAAGAAAGGTCTATCGCAAGAGGAGATGGATACTTTTTTTAATGTGCTCGATAAAATCAAAAAGAATTTGGAGTAGTCGTTGAAGTTGTTAGAGCGGCTTTTATTATTGTAATATAGTTAGTAGGCTTACAGTTCTATGGCTAACAACATGGAGAAGGAGCGTTTGATAAATGCTTAAGATTTTGAAGTATTTCAATCCCAAAAATGTTTGGTTTATCGTCATCAGTACTGCATTTATCGTGTTCCAGGTATGGCTCGATCTCAAGCTTCCCGATTATTTGGCAGAAATCACAAAGCTGGTGCAGACGGAAGGCAGCTCCTTAAACGAGGTATGGGAGCCAGGCGCCTATATGATGCTGTGTGCCATTGGAAGCTTAATTGCATCCTTCATCGTTGTTTATTTGGTCGCGAAGAGCGCTGCATCACTCGCTAAGAGGCTTAGAAGCCTGCTCTTCGACAAGGTTGAATCATTCTCAATGGCCGAGATGAATCAATTTTCAACAGCAAGCCTCATTACGCGTTCCACGAACGATATCACGCAAGTACAAACGATTGTGGCGATGGGGCTGCAGGTCATGATTAAAGCGCCTATTCTGGCAGGCTGGGCAATTGTGAAAATTTCAAGCAAGAGCTGGCAATGGACGCTCTCGTCCGGTATTTCGGTTGCACTGCTTCTTCTCATGATCGCGATCGTTATTTTGTTCGCCATGCCGAAGTTCAGAATGATTCAAGGACTAACGGATCAGCTGAACCGAGTAACGAGAGAAGGGCTTCAAGGTCTGCGTGTCATTCGTGCTTATAATGCTGGACCGAGCCAAGAAGCAAAGTTCGAGTACGCAAATCGGGAGTTGACCGATGCGAATCTGTTCACGAGCCGATTAATGGCATTAATGATGCCGGTCATGAGTCTAATCATGAGCGGATTAAGCTTGGCGATTTATTGGATCGGTGCGTATCTGATCAATGGAGCGGATACAGCAGCTAGATTAGGCTTGTTCAGCGACATGGTCATTTTCTCGTCCTATGCCATGCAGATCGTCATGGCCTTTATGATGCTGTCGATGGTTTTCTTCATGCTGCCGCGGGCGTCGGTTGCTGCCAAGCGTGTCATGGAAGTATTAAATACAGAACCAAGCATCAAGGATGGCAGTTCGAAATCGACTAATGCTGCGAAAGCAGGAGAGATTGAATTCCGGAATGTCAGCTTCAAGTATGCGGATTCGGATGAATATGTACTTAGGGATATCAGCTTCGTTGCACGCAGGGGAGAGACGGTTGCGTTTATCGGCTCCACAGGCAGCGGGAAAAGTACGATGATGAACTTAATTCCGAGATTTTACGATGTGACGGACGGCGAAGTGCTTGTTGCGGGAATGAACGTGAAGGATTACTCACTGAAAGATCTGCATAACAAGCTAGGTTATGTTCCTCAGAAAGCCGTATTGTTCAGCGGTACAGTGACGTCCAACGTCGCTTATGGCGATAATGGGCATGTGGCTGGCTCGGCGGACGATGTGAAGAAAGCGGTAGCGATCGCTAAGGGACAAGAGTTTGTCGAGAAGCTGGAAGGCGGATATGAGGGCACGATCTCGCAAGGCGGCTCGAATTTATCCGGCGGACAGAAGCAGCGGTTATCCATCGCTAGGGCTATCTACCGCAAGCCTGACATTTATATTTTTGACGACTCCTTCTCTGCACTTGATTACAAAACCGACCGCCAGCTGCGTTCCATGTTGAATCAAGAAACAGCTGGAGCTACCAACCTGATTGTGGGGCAGCGAATTGGAACGATTAAGGAAGCCGATCTCATACTCGTTCTCGACGAAGGCAAAATTGTAGGAAGAGGCACGCATCAAGAACTGCTTCAAACCTGCGAGGTATATCGTCAGATCGCGAACTCTCAGTTATCGAAGGAGGAGCTTGAAATTGGCTAAACAACAGGTCGCTACCAAGCAAAACATCGATTTCAAAGGCACAATGGGCAAGCTCGTCGCTTATTGCAAGCCGTACATTCCTCTTATTGTCGTGGCTCTGCTGCTGTCCGTGGTGGGCACGATATTTACGATTGTCGGGCCAAGCAAGCTGAAGGACATGACGGATCATATTACCAAAGGGTTAATGGGCGAAATTGACATGGACGCGATTAGCAGCATTGGTATATTGCTTGCTGTTCTATATGGATTAAGCGTCATCTTCTCGTTCTTCCAAGGCTATATTATGGCTACGGTAACCCAGAAGGTATCGAAAAGCTTGCGTACGCGCATTTCCCAGAAGATCAATAAGCTTCCGCTCAAATATTTTGATTCCACGAGCAATGGAGACGTGCTGAGCCGCGTCACGAACGACATCGATACGATCGGGCAAACGATGAATCAAAGCGTCGGGATGTTGGTTACTTCCGTTACGATGCTGGTCGGTTCCTTGGTCATGATGTTCTATACGAACGTATGGATGACGTTGACGGCAATCATTTCGACGTTTCTAGGATTTGCCTTTATGACCGTGATGATCAAAAAATCACAAACGCATTTCGTCCACCAGCAGGCGAATCTTGGTGCGATGAATGGCCATGTCGAAGAAATATACTCAGGCTACGATGTGGTTAAGGTCTATAATGGAGAGCGGAAGGCGAAAGAAACTTTTAATCAAATAAACGATAAATTATATGAAAGCTCATGGAAGTCGCAGTTTCTATCCGGCTTGACGATGCCGCTCATGATGTTTGTCGGAAATTTCGGTTATGTGTCGGTCTGTATTGTCGGCGGAGCATTAGCGATGAATGGTCATATTTCGTTTGGTGTTATCGTTGCATTCATGCTTTATGTTCGTTTGTTCACGCAGCCCTTGGGGCAAATTGCACAGGCCGCGACAAGTCTGCAGTCGACTGCAGCCGCAGCTGCGCGCGTTTTTGAATTTTTGGAAGAGAAAGAGCTTGAGGACGAGAACCATAAATCGAAGGTGCTTAAGGATGTTAAGGGGCAGGTCGAATTCCGGAACGTTTCCTTCGGATATGATCCGAATAAGCTCATCATTCACGATTTCTCAGCCCGTGCTTTGCCTGGTCAGAAGATCGCCATCGTTGGGCCGACGGGTGCAGGGAAGACGACGATCGTCAATTTGCTGATGCGATTCTATGAGCTGAATGGCGGGGAAATTGCCATCGATGGCGTTCCGATCCATGAGCTTCCTCGGGAAAATGTTCATGAACAATTCTGTATGGTGCTTCAGGATACATGGCTGTTCGAGGGAACGATCAAAGAAAATATCGTCTTCAACAAGCAAGGGGTTACCGATGCTGATGTAAAGGCCGTCTGCAAGGCTGTCGGTATTGATCATTTCATCCGAACCTTAACGAATGGCTACGACACGGTATTGAACGAGCAAGTGAACCTTTCCGCAGGTCAGAAACAGCTCATCACGATTGCAAGAGCGCTCATTGCGAACGCCCCGCTGCTCATCCTCGACGAGGCAACAAGCTCTGTCGATACGAGAACGGAGCTTCTCATTCAGGAAGCGATGGACCGGTTGATGGCAGGTCGAACTTCTTTTGTTATCGCGCACAGGTTGTCTACGATTAAGAATGCCGATATTATTCTCGTCATGAAGGACGGTGATATTATCGAAAGCGGCAATCATTACGAGCTGCTTGCGGCAAACGGCTTCTATGCTGAATTGTATAATAGCCAGTTTGAGACAGCGGAGGCGGCCCTGTAAAGGGGACGTGTACTCCAAAAAACGAAAATTCGTGGAATAATCGTCAAACCATGGTGCAGAGCTTTGAGATGCGCTAGGGCAAATACGAATAATTAATTCCGCGGAAATGGAAAACCCGATCGAATGAGATCGGGTTTTTTTGTGTTTTCTACTCGTCTTTTCCCATCACAGCGCAACTCGAAAGGACGATTAATTACAATTTTTGTGAATAAAAATAAAATTTCTTAATAGTTAAGGAGGTTTAATTTTACAATGCACTGTTATAGTTCTCATTGACTAACCATTTTACTAAGGGAGAAGGAAACGTAATGAAAGCAAAAGTATTACGCAAGACAATAGTAATTGCATCCATTATAGCGCTGCTAGGAGGGGGACTACATAGCGGTTTTGGTCAAAATAACCATGTCTTTGCAGTAGAGGAAGCATCGCCAAATGTTATCGTTGAAGATTTTGAAGATGGAATCTCAGATGTGAAATTTAATCCTAAACGCATGTATGATGCTACGCTGCACTTGGAGAACAACAAGAAGCATGTAAGAAATGGACAATATTCAGCTAGAATTGATTACGATATGATTGGTATCGTAGATAACCCTTCTCAAATTGAAGTCGGGTATAAAACAGGAAATATTCCTGTCACAGGCTACCCTACTAAAGTAGGCATGTGGGTTTATGGGAACAATGAAGGACATTTGCTAACGACAAAATTTAGAGATAAAGGCGGATCTTCATTCCAGGCAGAATTTTATGATGTAAATCAAATGGGTGTAGACTGGTCTGGTTGGAAATATATTGAGGCGGATGTTCCGCAGGGAAAACCTGGCCCGATCGTCCTTGAATTGTTTTTTCAATTGAAACAATCGAATATGAGCAAGAAAAATAAAGGCTCGATTTGGGTAGACGATATTACCTTTATCTATAAGGAACTTGATGAGGATAAAGAAGTTCCAACTATTAAACCTATAGCCCCTGCCCCAAATGAAGTATTAAACGCTCCGCTTGATGCATTGAAGGTTGAGCTGGACGATAACGGATCAGGTTTGGATTTGAATACATTATCTGTTCTTTTGGATGGAACGAATATAACGGATAAAGTGGACTATTCTGAAAATACAAAGGTATTAACCTACCCAGGAAAATATGTGGATGGCGGTTATCATGAGCTTGTTATTGAAGTGAAGGATAAGGTTGGTAACCCGGCAGGGAAAACATTCGCCTTTACAGTGAATGCAGGAGAACGATTGTTCATGACTGCTAACAAAGAAGCAATAAGCAACGAAATCTACTCTGTACAGGTAGGTATCAATGATTATTTGAATGCAGATCGTGCGGAATTTGCTTTAAATTATGATAAAGGTATCCTTCAAGTTGAAAGCATTACTCAGGCGACTGGAGTTGCCCTAACCTCAGATATTGATAATGAGCACGGGATGGTTAAAGTATCACTTCATAACGTAGCAGCAGCCCATAATGCCGTTACGCTTAACTTCAGAGTGAGCTCTCATGCTGCGCTGGAGCGTGGTGAAGCTTACAAGACCATAACCATGAGCAATACAAATCTAACAGCTGGCGAAGTTCAGACTAGCTCACCACTCGCTGCTCCTATTCACTATACCATCGCATTTCCATATCAGCTGGAAATGATGGGTGTTGGTTTAGGCACGCCTTCTACATTTACAGTATTAGACCATGCGGGCAAGCCGTATGAAGGTGCGGACATTGTATTCATTGGATTATTAAAGCAAAGCTCAGTAGTTACTGTTAACACCGTAACGTCTAATGTATATGAGGATGATGATACGTCTTCTGATGTATTAATGGTTGCAAAAGCTGGTGAACGTTACTATGCTTCTGCAAAAGCTGAAGATGGATTATTCGAGATTATTTTCGCAGATGGTCAAACAACAGGTTATATCTCAGAATCGGATGTTAGCAGTCAGTTATTGAACAGCAGCCTTGGTAAAACAGATGCTAAAGGACAATTAATGACAGACCTAACTACATTGGCACTTGGAACCTATCAGGTTCAAGCGGTCAACGGTGATAAGAACAGTAAGGTTGTCAATTATGAAGTCGTGGAGCAATATGGTACAGATGCACCTCAATATGTTCAAACCTATGTGGCAGAAGATATGTCTTCTGAGCTGAGCGCTGCTTGGCAAACCAAGCCAGACCAAACCATTACTTATCTTGAATACATTGAAGCTAGCGAATGGGGAACAGGAGAAAAACCTGATAGTAGTCATGTAAAACAACATCAAGCTGAGAGTGAGCTTCAAGTGCTTAGTATGAAGGAAAATGGAACGAAGGGTGAAATCCGGTTTCATAATGCTCTGATTGAAGGCTTGAAAGCAAATACAGCCTATAAATATCGTGTGGGTTATGAGGGGAATTGGTCGGAGTGGTATGAATATTCGACAGTTGATCAGAATAAATCAACACCAACCTCATTCTTGTTTATTACAGATTCTCATACGAATCAATCACAAGGCATACAAGCCTATCAAGAACTAATGACTAACGCTTTGAAACAACATCCATCAACACAGTTTATTATGCATGGTGGAGATATGGTTGATGTAGGCGGCGCATTTGAAGAATGGCAAAAATTCTGGCAAGCATCTGCGGTCTACGCAACAAAAATTCCAACTGCTCTAACATTGGGCAATCATGATGTGAAGAGTGAAGGGAAAGAAGTATTCACCAAAGGGGCGAATTTCCCAACGAACGGACCGGAATCTCAGCTTCAATATGCTTACTCTTATGAGGTTGATGATACTCATTTTGTCGTATTGAACTCAGAGGGTACAGAGGAACAAATGATAGATCAAGCAGCTTGGCTCGAAGAAGATTTAAATAAAAATGATAAAAAATGGACTATCGTTATGTTCCATCGTCCTGCTTACCATACAGAAAATGGTCGAGAAACTCTTGTTGAGTATACACAAACGTATTTTGCACCTATTTTAGAAGAGAAAAAAGTTGATTTGGTTCTAGTAGGTCATGATCATGTGTATGCGCGTACCTATCCAATGCAAGATGGTAAGCCTAATAAGGATACAAATGAAGGTACCGTTTATCTTGATGGCGGTGCATCGGGCTGGAAATTTTATGATGGTACACAATATAATTATTTGAAACATATTTTTGATGAGGACGTGCCAGTATATTCCGCTATTGAAATTACTGAGGACGGGATTCATGTGGAAGCACGTACAAGTGCGGGTAATAAGATTGATGAGTTTACTGTCGTGAAAACAGCAGGAGTTGAGCCGACACCGACACCGACGCCGACGCCAACATCGACACCAACACCGACACCAACATCGACACCAACACCGACTTCAACATCAGCACCAATATCGACGCCAACATCAACACCAAAAGCAACGCCGGCGCCAACATCTACACCAACGATTACGAAACCAGTCTTCAACGACAAGATCGATGTGGATGTAGTTAAGGCTATCGTGGAAAAAGAAAAATCTGCTCCCGCTTTAAAATTTACGGACGTCCCGGCATCTTCGTGGAGTGCTTTAGCAGTGGAGCGTGCTGCTAAGATGGGGATTGTAAAAGGCTATAGTGATGGTTCTTATCATCCGAATGAAAATGTAACTCGCRCCGAGTTCGCCACGATGCTTGCAAAAGCTTTTGGTTTAACGAATTCAGACGGTGCTTCCTTCTCTGACACCAAAGGGCATTGGGCCTCAGAAGCGATTGCAGCATTACAGGCTAATGGGATAATTACAGGTTATAGTGATGGTTCTTTCCATCCTAATCAAAAAATTTCCCGTGCTGAAATCGTTGCAATGCTAGCTCGTTTGACGAACTATGTTCCTAGTACAACCAATCCGTTCTCGGATGTAGTCGCGAACTGGGCTTCTGAACCAATTAATGCTTTTGCTAGTGCAGGTATCGTAAGCGGTAAAGGCAACGGATTGTTCAAACCAAATGAATCTGCTTCCCGTGCCGAGTCAGTTGCGATGATTATTCGCTTGTTGGATAAATTGCTTGAACAATAAGTAAAGTTAATGGAATTGTAGTGTTGCATAACCAAGGTTCGCCATCAGCATGTGAAACCCCGACCGTAAGAGGTCGGGGTTTTTGCTTGTAGGAATGTAATGTATCTTGATTGCTCCGCAATATAATCTCTTCAAACTTCTTTATTCAGCACTTTCATGATTGTTCTGAACGTTTTTCTGAATGAATTTGTTTCGATCGTTTTCCTATCCATAATATAACTAATGATGTTATTGCAAAAAATACGGATAACCCCAGCAGTATGGCGAAAAAAGATTGATCAAAAGCTAAGCGCCCAGCCGCTTTCAACGCTTCGGATGCCTGAACAGGCAACCCATCGGCAACCAACAGCGCTTCGTCCAGGCTGTCTTTTACATTGGCAGGAACCTGAAGTCCCTCGGGGATATTCATAGCGAGCGTATACACTAGACCAGAAATGCTTCCGATGATTGCAATTCCGGACGCCCCTCCGACTTCATAGGCCACTTCCTCTATTGAAGCTGCCATCCCCGCTTTTTCAGGCGGTGCATAACTCATGATCGAGTGAGAAGCTGCCGTCATTCCTGCTCCCAAGCCTGCTCCGAGGAGTGCTAGTCCAATCATTTGTACAGCAAGGCTAGAATTAAATTGAAAGACATAAATCATCGTTCCCAAAGCGGCAATCAGAAAAGCGAGGCCTTTGATATATATCACATTATAGCGATGCAGTATCTTACCGATCAGCGGACCTGCAATAAGAGCCGCCGCCGGTACGCTTAGCGTGATCAGACCTGCTTGCAGCGGACTCATTTCTACGACTAATTGAAGTCGCTGAGTCACAATATACTGAACGCCGAGCTGTCCAAATAGACCGACTAAGGCTGTAATACAACCTGTCATAAAGGGAGATATTTTAAAGAGCGACAGGTCGAGCATCGGGTTTGGGCTTTTGAGCTGACGACGAATAAAGATAATCATTGCCACGATCCCGATAACGGCGGCAATAGCAGCAAGCATGGGGGACCCTTCGCGCTTTGCAAATTCTTTAATAGCAAAAACAATCGCCACCATGGAAATCATGATCTGAATGGAGCCGGTAAGATCCCACTTCGTATTTTTATTGCCTTCATGCTTCGGAACAGATACCAGCGTCAAAACAAACGCTAAGATCGCGATTGGAACGTTGATCAAAAAGGCGGCACCCCACCAAAAATGCTCCATAAGCAGTCCGCCTACAAGGGGACCAATTCCTGCCCCTCCAGAAGCAATGGAACCCCAAATGCCGATCGCAAGTCCGAGCTCACGCGGGTCGGTAAATGTGACTCTAATGATGGATAATGTAGCAGGCATCATCATGGATGCCCCAACAGCAAGGAGTACTCGTCCTACGACCAATACAGACGGAGTTGGAGCAAAAGCCGCTAGGAGAGAAGTTGCCGTAAATACGAGCAATCCAAGGGCGAATATTTTTTTATGGCCGTAACGATCTCCTAGTGCCCCCATCGCCGGGAGCAGACCTGCCATAACAAGCGAATAACCGTTCAGAATCCATAATTTTTCCGATGCCGAAGCACCTAGGTCGTAAGTTAAGCTTGGCATAGCCGTATAAAGAATCGTCGCATCCATTACAATGAGCAAAAGTGCGCTTGAAACGACAGCCAGAACGATCCAACGATTGATACTGTTCATCTTGCTTTTCCCTCCATGTCATACAAAGCTAGAAACCTTCTGGACTTAACTCTAAACTACAGGGTTACCCTATTGTCAAAGCCAATTTCATTAGGTAAAATTTAGCGATAATCCATTTATCGGTTTATAAGATTTTTAGACTCGGAGGAATATTCAACATGTCCGATATTAACGGTCGTTATCTCACGATCAGCAAACTGGCGAGCATAAGCGGGGTTACAAAGCATACCCTTCTTCACTATGACGAGATCGGGCTTTTGAAGCCTGAATTTATACATGTAAATGGATACCGCTATTATTCTCATCGCCAATCCTATATATTGGATATTATTAATGTGCTTAAGAAGGCTGGGAGTTCTCTTCACGAAATCAAAGGTTTTATCCAGAACAGGAACACTTCGAGTCTCATCGAGCTGTTTAATCAAAAGCATCGTGAATTGGAATCAGAGCTGCTTCGAATCAAACGGATGCAGGATATTTTGCAAAATGCCATTCAAATGACGAAGACATCGATGGAGACGTTGCGGGACAATCCTTCTATAGAAGAATGTGAAATGGAGTATTTAATCGCGACGCCGCTCGAAAAAGGGGACGAAGAGGAATTTGCTGTTAAGTTAAGTGAACATCGCAATTATTGTGAAAAACATTTTATCAATCACGAATTTCCGATCTGGGCGCTTATAAGCAAAGAAAGTTATGAATCCAGCACCTTTTCTTGGAGCCATGTAGCAAATAGGATTAAAGCGCCGATTTTGGGAGACAGAATGCTAATCAAGCCCAAGGGCTTTTATGCGGTTATGGACCATAAAGGTTCTTACGAGAGCATTTCAGAGGCTTGCTCCATTATTAAAAAATACATTGAGCGCAAAGGAATGAAAGTATGCGGGAATGTGTACGTAATGGATTTGATCAACTACTTCTCAGAGATGGATTCGGATAGCTATGTTGTTCGGGTCTCCGTTGAAGTTACTGATTATTGAACATGCTTTCGAATATTACGGCTAGGACTTCTGTATGATTTGTATAATAGTTAATTTGATATAAAATAATGTAGGCTAACGTTCGTTGAAGGAAAGTTATTTATATTGTCGAACTGCTTTAAATGAGGAGGGCGGCTCAATGCGTATCGATGATTTTATTGGACATGTAGTCATTGTAGAGTTAGACTCAACAGTTACCTATGAGGGTGTTCTTCACGATGTTAAAGATCCAGAATTCACTGATTATGTAAAAGTAATGAATGCACAAAGTACGGATTGGTTGCCGAGGCAAGAAATTTATAAAATTGTTCCCGTTTATCCAAAACGCTTTGTCTCTGAGGAATGACATTAGAATGCAAATAATAAGCCATTTTAGCAATGTTAACGGGGCTAAGATGGCTTTTTTATATCTAGATTCATTGCTGCAAGTTTAAGTTGGAATAGTCATTTTTAACAATATTGCGAGGAGATTGAACTACTTGAGTAATTTAGACTATTTTTACGAAAGCAATCGATTARAATACCGGAGAATCGATTTAGAGGATTACAAGGAGCTTGCAGAAATGCTTACCGATCCAGAAGTAATGTATGCATGGGAACACACATTTACAAGTGAACAGATAATAGAATGGATATATCGGCAACTGGATTATTATGAGCAGGATGGAGTTGGTTATTTTGCAGCTATATCCAAAGAAACGAGTGAGTTTATTGGGCAGATCGGACTACATTATAGTGATTTCGAAGGGAAGCGCGTACTGGAAGTATGTTATATGCTAAAGAAACGTTTCTGGAATTTAGGATATGCGTTGGAAGGTTCTAAGGCTTGGATTAGTTATGCGAAGGAACAATTGGGGGCAAATGAGATATATGCGTTCGTACGTTCCACAAACTTACCATCTGTTCGAGTGGCAGAAAGAGCGGGTATGAAAGTTGATAAATCATTTATTAAACATTACAACGATAAGGATATGGAACATCTCGTTTTATCAATAAAACTGAACTAAGTCGGAGGCACAGCATAATGAATCAAATAAAAATAGCGAGTAGACCTCATTGGTTTACTCGCTATTTTTATATTGAGGATATCCAATTGTTTACTTATTGATTTTAAGGTGCTGTGCTATTATTCAAAATAAGCGTAAAGAGATCATTAATAATTGGATCTTATTGCTGAAATTAAACTTTTTTGACTGTAGGACAATTTCTTAACATTTGATGATCGTATAAATATACTCTTCTGGACGACTTCCGTTTTTTTTGACTGTAAACTGTAACTTTAGTTCGTCTGATTCGTGATTAGGGCAGGGGGGAGAAAATGAAGGGAAACCATCTGGATGATAT
>NZ_JBFRDK010000046.1:0-38367 GCF_052113545.1 Paenibacillus sp. TAF43_2 | reverse complement strand
TCGTTGGGCCATTCGCTGCTTCTACTACGATGGTTGCTTTAATGAGATGGGCATTTTGTTCCGTTATTTGATTCTCGATTGCGGCAGGCACAAGCACATCACAATCGAGCTCGAGCAGCTCAGCATTCGTTATTGTGTTCGTAAACAAGTTCGTTACATTGCCAAAGGAATCTCGACGATCGAGCAAATATTCGATATCGAGTCCTTCTTTATTATACAACGCTGCGTTCACATCGGAAATACCTATCACGCGCGCACCGGCCTCATGCATGAATTTGGCAAGATAACTTCCAGCATTACCAAAGCCTTGAATGACGATTCGCGCATCCTTTATGTCTATATTTTTCATGTTCAAAGCCTCATGGATCATCATAACGACCCCTCTGGCTGTAGCTGTCTCTCTTCCTTTGGACCCGCCAAGCACAAGCGGCTTCCCTGTTATAAAGCCTGGAGAATCAAATTCTCGAATGCGGCTATACTCGTCCATCATCCAAGCCATAATCTGTGAATTAGTCATCACATCAGGCGCAGGAATATCTTTGCTTGGTCCTACGATTTGGCTGATGGCCCGCACATACCCTCGGCTTAAATTCTCAATTTCTCGGAAAGACATCGTTCTTGGATCGCAAATAACGCCGCCTTTACCGCCGCCATAGGGCAGATCAGCAATTCCACATTTTAGACTCATCCAAATGGACAATGCCTTTACCTCGTTTTCAGTGACGGCTGGATGAAAACGCACACCGCCTTTAGTAGGTCCAACCGCATCATTATGCTGTGCTCGATACCCCGTAAACACTTTTGTTTTGCCATCATCCATCCGAACTGGAATACGGACGGTCAGAAGCCTCATGGGCTCCTTCAATAAATCAATCATATCCTGATCATAGCCAAGCCTGCGCAGCGCTTCTTCAATAACAATCTGAGTAGAATGCAACACATCGTTTGCTTCTTTATCACTCATTCCAATCACCGCCTTTGTCTACATCTAATATGAGCGCCTTTTCCTTCGTATATTCCATTATTATGTCATGCTACATGCAAGAAGAGCATCGTACAGACAAAATCAGCCTGCAGATGCTCTATCCGTGTACATTTGATTAAAAACTAAAATGATTACATATTTCCCTTACCGCTGTTTCGGGTATAATCACTTTTCCGTACTCTTCCAGCATGGCGTAGGTTACCGAAGTTGCTTCACCATACTCAGCGAGCAATGCAATAACAGCGTTATGCCTGGAA
This sequence comes from Paenibacillus sp. TAF43_2, assembly GCF_052113545.1. Taxonomy (NCBI): domain Bacteria; kingdom Bacillati; phylum Bacillota; class Bacilli; order Caryophanales; family Paenibacillaceae; genus Paenibacillus; species Paenibacillus sp. TAF43_2. Next base: position 37,125 of record NZ_JBFRDK010000046.1, on the reverse strand, counting down.
GCCTCGATAAGAGCAGGTTCCAGCGCTAATATATATTTGCCATGATAGGAGTACAAACGTCCGTCTTCCGTAAGCGTAGAGCTTAGCAATTGCTTGCAAACCGATATGACATCCTCAAAATCGCGGAAAGAGTACATCACAATATCGCTTTGCTCAAGCGTCACTTCCATCTCGTATATTTCGTCTTCCGTGTCGTCATCTTCAGTTGGCCTATCGCCTGCATGACTGTTCATTTTGCCACGGGTGACAATCACTACCATACCTTGAGCGGGGAGGGCAAACACTTCGACCGCTAATGGGCCGCTGGCATCGAATCCAAGTTCACTATATGCTTGATCCATCATTTCACTGAATAGTTCGTGTACTTTTGGAATTTCGCGCCACATGTCGTCCTTCTGGATCCCCCGTTCCAGCAGGTCGTCGAACGTCAGGAAAATCCGAATCTTATCCTGGCTCAGTCGTTCGATTTTCATGACAGGATCCTCCTCTGCAGCATCTGTTGTAATAGCGTATGAATTTCTAAGTAAGATGTGATCAAATTGACCAAATCATGCTATGTAACTACTTTATCATGTCTTTTCACTGATTGCACTAATAATGAACGAAAAAAAGAATCGTTTGATCGCATCGCATTTCTGCTTTGCGTCCCTACGATTCTGCATGCTTGCTGCTCTACTTAGTGGGAAAAGGCTGACGATTCCGCTTTGATCTTGTCCGCTTCCTTCTTCAATGAGGGATCGCTGTTTACGATAGCCTCAATTTGTCCCCAAGCGGCTTCGGATTTTACGGCGGTATCGTCTGAATGCTTTGGGGAAAGCGCAGACGCATTTTCCTTGACAGATTTACTCATCATTTTCGCAACAGAATTGCGTGCAACATTGGAACAAACGTCAGAAAACGCATGTGCTGCCCATGATACTGCTCCAGGCTTTCTGCGCGAGAGATATACCGTTGCTGCTGCGCCAATTATTCCACCGACTAAAAAGCCACTTAACCTCATGATCTTGAACACCTCTTTCCTAATTCATCTTGCGTATTCAGTTGTTAGTTTGACCGACAAGCAGAAGCGCCATTCCATATAAAATAAGGAAATCATCCTTATCCTTCTATTAGGCAAATATGATACAATGATGTCGTTTCAGCAGCATTTACATCAAAATAATGGAGGGCAAGCATCATGAAGCGTAACCTGCCTATAATCATTCTGCTTCTCGGGTCGCTTCTAACGGCCTGCAGTGCGCAGCAGCAAAACGAGAGCCTGCAGTCTTCAACKGAAGCCACTGAGACAGCAGCCGTACCCGAGACTTCACAAAGCTCAAACAATGCAATAAACGATGATACAGTCGTAAAGAGTGAGGAACCTACGCCAACCGCTTCGAGTGAGCAGGAAACCGGCATAACAGCACTATATCGAATGAGCGAAACCTATCGCTTCGTACCGATTGAGGAGAGTACATCAAGCAAGGTTGTTTTGCTTACTTTCGATGATGGGCCAAAAGATGAAACCGTCTTAACCAGCATGCTCGATACCCTTGATAAACATAAGGCGAAAGCGATTTTTTTCGTAAATGGTTATCGGGTGAAAAAAAATCCCAATTTGTTGAAGCTCATTGATGAACGCGGACAAACAATCGGCAACCACTCTTGGGATCATAATGATTTAAAAAAAGAAGCTAAAGAAGTCGTTGAACAGCAAATCGGCGATGTTCAAACAGATGTCGAAGCTTTAATAGATAAAAAACCATTGTTTTTCCGCCCTCCGTACGGCTCTGGCGGTGATACGGTCAAGGAAATTGCAAAAAACCACGGCATGCTTTACATGACGTGGTCAAATGGTTCCCTTGATTGGGATAAAACGGCTAAAAACAAGCCTGAGGTTGTCATTAAAAATGTGCTGGAGCAGCTGCATCCCGGCGCCAACATACTGATGCATGAGCTGCAGTGGACTGCCGATGCTCTTGATGAGTTGCTCACCTCACTTGAAAACAAAGGCTACGGATTCATTGATCCAGCCACCATTGAGGTCACTCGCTAAATTTTAAGCCATACCAAAAAAGTCCACCAACTAAACTTACAAACAATAGGAACAATAAATTGTAATAAAACTTTGTAACCTTATTCATTTGTGTAGGATGTTTCTTTCGCCGAGGCGGCAGAGCTTCTCCCTGATTGGAATCCGTTCCGATGATGGACGGCTCTGCCGTCTCTTCATGCTGTGCTGAAGCTCTCGAATTTCCAAACTTTTCTTTCCTGCTCATGACTCCCTCCTGAATCTTATAATTAAACCCATGATGAAATCGATCAAAAAGTGTGCAATAATCGGTGCCCAAATCGTACCTGATTCCATATAAATCCAGCCTAAGCCATAACTAATCGAAAATACGAGTCCGGTGGGAATCCAATGTTTTAAATACCTTACATGAATAGTAGCAAAAATTATGCTTGTCCAATAGGGACCTATGGCATGCTGAATCGCCCCGCGAAAGAGCAATTCCTCACAAATAGCTACAACTAAGGAAATAACTGCAATATGCCAAACCTTCCGCGTCCGAAAAATACGATCATTTACTCCGCCATCATCGCTTGCTTCTTCTGGAACAAAGCGCGAAATAAGCAGGTCGACTATGATAACTGCTGCTGCCAAGCCTGCACCCCAAAAAACAAAAGCAAGCTCCTTTGGAGGCGTAAATAAAGCAATCACATTTTGATGCTGAAATAAAACCCATATTAAACCGATAATAAAAGTAAATGCTTGCGTAGCATATAAATTGATTAACAGCATGCGGTCATCAAGCTCATCAACGGACACCTTTCGAATGCGAATATTGCGAATATCAAATTTCTTCATAGCTTCCCGCCTGTCTGGAACGTTCATATTTTCTTTTTCGACCTTTTCACCTATACTGGTAGAACAAATCGACAGAATTATTTTTTTACATAGAAGGAGATAGAGATAGAGATGGAAAAAAAATTAACGACAACCGCAATGTTATTCAGTGTTGGATTTGTATTTCTACTTATTTGTACCGTTGGAGCCTTTTTCTATGGCATTCAAATTGGCACTGAAAAGACTAAAGCCCGCTATGTGAATGAAGCAGATGACGCAAAAACAACAACCGCTTCAGCAACCCCTTACCAGCAACAAGACTTGGTATCGTTCTATCATACTGTATTTCTTCCTTATCGTGAATTTCAAAACGAATGGTTCGCAGCTATGAACAAATTATCGCAAGGAAAGTCATTTGAAGCAACTTCTATGTTTAAAGATTTGGCAAGACTTGCTAGCGCCAAAGCAGATGAAGCAAGCTCGATTGATATGCAAAAATCTCCACTGCTCGGAGAAGCTCAGGTTAGTTACATACGAAGTCTTAAACTATTTAATGAAGCTGCTGTCAACGCAGCGGCTAGTGCAAAGAAATTATCCTTTAATGAATTAATGAAAAATGTCGAACAAGATAAAACCTATCTCTCTGCCGCTCAATTTGCACTAAACGCTCAGCAGCAATATTACTCCGCTATGCTGAAATGGTCAGCAACGGTAGATCTTGATATTCCTTCAGAATACAAGGCTCCAGCTCTGCTGGAACTGTCAGCATGGAAAAACTTTAACATTACGATRAAAAACAAAGTAATGGCTGATCAGCTAATGACTCGCAAAAAACTTACTGCCTATTATCCGCAGGATTTAACAAGTCGAGTAGATGAGCTTGTCCAATCTGGACAAGCAACCAAGTTAAAATTGCATTCCGTATCTGCTGTTGTTGATTTACTGATTAATACGGAAGCCGTTCGTTCAGGTGACTTCAATGAGAGCAAATCAAGGCTTTATCAACAGGCACTTCTACCGCAGCTGCCTTTTTTCTACCCTGAAACAAATTAAATTTCAGTTCCTTTGTTAATCATATTGAAACCCTTGTAAAGAGGCTATAGCCGCCATCCCACCGGTAACGTTGTGAAGGCTGCTGTAGCCTTTTTCTTCTAAGTAATTGCAAACCGCTACACTTCGTACGCCATGTGCGCAGATGATATAGATAGGCAGCGTGTCGTCAAGCTCATTCAGTCGCACAGGAATCGTGTTCATTGGAATTAATTTTGATGTCTCCAAATAATAAAACTCCCATTCAAACTCTTCTCTTACATCTATGATTTGACTTGCTTCTACTTGTCCATTCCCTAGCAGTTCAAGCAAAAATTGCGGTGTCACATCCTGCCATTTCGTCATGAATAAAGACCTCCAATGTCGTAAATTGTTGCTAATGATGCTTGAATCATAACGAAATTTTCACAATTCAGCAAGTTTGAGGATTGCTTTTGTCCACCACATTGCTTTAAAATAGAAAAGTCTAAGTTCGATGATCAAACTCTCGACCCGCTGCTGCACAACGGTGCCGGGTAGAGGGTTTTTCTGTTCATATTAAGCGAAGCCTAATAGCTTCGCCCCATTTTAGGAGGCATACTTCACATGTTTAAAGTGTTAGTTTCCGATCCAATCAGCGATTTGGGCATTCAGCAGCTTGTTGATGCGTCAGATGTCGCAGTCGACAAAAAACCTGGACTCAGCGAAGACGAATTAGTTGCAATTATTGGTGAATACGATGCGTTGCTAGTACGCAGCCAAACTCGCGTAACAGCAAAAATTATGGAAGCTGGCAAACAGCTTAAAGTAGTTGGCCGTGCAGGTGTTGGCGTCGATAATATTGACCTAGACGCAGCAACTCAGCGCGGTATCATTGTAATCAATGCACCAGACGGCAACACCATTACAACTTGTGAGCATACATTTGCTATGATGATGGCGGTAGCCCGTCATATTCCACAAGCGTACATGAAAACCGTTAATGGAACATGGGACCGCAAATCCTTCCTAGGCGTTGAGCTTCGCGGCAAAACACTAGGCGTACTCGGTATGGGACGTATCGGCAGCGAAGTTGCCAAACGCGCAAAAGCCTTCGGCATGGATATTTTGGGTTATGACCCGTTTATGACAGAAGAAAGAGCAACAAAAATCGGCGTGAAGCTTGCTAGCGTGGATGAAATTGTTAGAGGTGCAGATTTTATGACTGTACATACACCTTTAACGCCTGAAACTCGCCATATGATCGGCAGAGCTCAATTTGAAGTGATGAAGCCCGGCATGCGAATTATAAACTGCGCGCGCGGCGGCATCATCGATGAGATTGCTTTGGTTGATGCAGTGGATGCTGGTATTGTCGCTGGCGCCGCATTCGACGTATTCGAAGTGGAGCCTCCTGCTAATGACCATCCTTTCTTGACACATCCAAAAATTATCGTAACTCCGCATCTTGGCGCTTCGACTGTTGAAGCACAAGAAAACGTTGCGATTGACGTTTCGGAGCAAGTGCTTCATATTCTCCGCAGCGAGCCATTTATCAATGCGGTTAACATGCCTCCGATTCCGGCAAACCTGCAAAGCATTCTTCAGCCATACTTTACACTTGGCGAGAAGCTTGGCAACTTTATTGCACAATCGACTGAAGGTGCAGTTACCGAAATCGTTGTTGGTTATGCTGGAGAGCTCGCAGAGGTTGATACGCAGCCACTTACTCGTTATATCGTTCGCGGCGTTCTAGCGCATCACCTTGGCGCAGAGCAGGTTAATGTGGTTAACTCCCTTCACCTTGCGAAGGTGCGCGATGTAAACATCGTCGTTCAAAAATCGCATGCTTCGAAAGACTTTACGAACCTGGTAACCGTGTCCCTCCGTACGAAAAAAGAAGAACGTATTGTTTCCGGCACATTGCTCACTGGATACGGACCTCGTATTGTCCAAATCGACAAGTTCCCAGTTGATGTGACGCCTGAAGGAAACCTAATCCTAATCTCGCATAACGATAAGCCTGGTATTATCGGACGAGTTGGAACGCTTCTGGGCAACAATGACGTTAACATTGCAACGATGCAAGTAGGTCGTCAGCTTGTTGGCGGCTCCGCAATCATGGTTCTGCGTGTGGATAAAGCGACACCTAAGGAAGTGCTTGAGCAGCTAACAAGCATGCCTGAGCTAAACACAGCGAAAGAAATTACACTTTTTTAAATAAATTTGTTTACTATATAGGAGAAGAGCCTGCCGATTCATTCGGCAGGCTCTTCTTTTGTTTCACGAACAACAAGAATTATCTTCTGCTTTCTACAAAAAAAGCGCCCCCAGCAGGAGCGCTTTGACAACTATTGATGAGCTTCGACAGGAAGTAAGATTGTAAACGATGTGCCTGTGCCCGCACTGCTTTCGACTACAATTCGACCCTGATGAAGATCGATCAGATTTTTTACGATGGCAAGTCCAAGTCCTGTTCCACTTGATGAGCCGCGTTTACGCGCTTTATCCGCCTTATAGAAGCGTTCGAAAATAAAAGGCACATCCTCGGTTGGAATCCCTTGCCCCTCGTCTCTGACGCGAAGCTCCACATACTGTCTTCCGTTTACGTTTGCATGCTGACCTGAAATAGTAATCGACTTGCCCGATGGCGTATGCCGCAATGCGTTATCAAGGAGGTTAGTCAATACTTGCTCGAGCCGATCCTCGTCTGCTTCTTTAACAAGCAGCGGTTCATTCGGCAGCTCCGCAAGCAGCTTCACCTCGCGCTCCTTCGCATAAACTTGGAATTTTCGATGCACGCGTTTCAAGACATGAGCAAGATCAATCTCTTGGAAGTTCATATCGACGTGACCAGCTTCCATTCTAGCGATATCCAGAAAATCATTTACGAGTCTGCCCATTCGCAGCGACTCGTCATAAATGACTTGAACGAGCTCCTTGCGATCTTCCTCCGACACGACAATATCATCAAGCAAAGCTTCACTATAGCCTTGCAGCATCGATAGCGGCGTTCTGATCTCATGTGAGATGTTAGCCACAAAATCTCTTCTCAGCTTCTCAAGCTTATGCTCCTCCGTTACGTTACGGATAACGGCAACAGCCCCGCGAATAACATCCTTCGACTGCAGCGGAGCCATTACAACTGACCACACGCTGCTTAGAACATGAACCTTATCGGTAACATCCCTGCCCTCTTCCATCACTCTTTGAAACAACTCGCGGAGCGGCATTGGAACCTCGGAATATGCAGTCGAGCTCTCGGACTCATCCTCTTGCCAGACAAGCTCTACCCCTGACCACTGATTGATTAGCAAATGACCAACTGGATTCGTAAGTATGACTTTACCTTCCGCGTCGAAGGTAATGACTGAATCCCCCATACTTCGCAAAATGCTCGCAAGATGGTTTTTCTCATGATTGATGTCATGAATCAGCTTATTCAGCTGCTCCGTCATATGGTTAAACGTATCCGCAAGTTCGCCGATCTCATCACTGGAGCGTATATGAACTCGGGTTGTATAATTCCCTTGAGAAATCGATACCGCTGCATCCTTTAGTTGAAGCAGCGGCTGTTGAATTTTTTTGGATAAGAAGAAAGCAAAAAATGTTGATAACAAAAATCCGACAATCGCTGTTACAACAAAAAGCACTTTCACCTGATGCGTATTGTTTTCTTTAAACCATATGTCAACGTATTGAAGTAAAAACACGCCAACGATAAGCAATACGACAGCAACAAGCAGCATGATTGTCGCCCAGAGCTTTCCAACTACACTGCGGTACAACTTGCCAATTGAACGATGCCACAAGCTCATTTACTTAGGTACCTCTAGCTTATAGCCGACTCCCCAAACGGTAGTAATCATAGATGCCGCATCAGGAGACACTTTATTCAATTTCTCGCGCAATCGTTTTACATGGGTGTCGACAGTCCGCAAGTCACCGAAAAACTCATAGTTCCATACATCCTTCAAAAGCTCTTCACGAGAGAACACTTTATCAGGCGAAACTGCCAAGTAATGCAGCAGCTCATATTCTTTAGGCGTTAAGCTTACCTCTTGTCCACCAGCCGTTACACGGTGAGCATCATGCTCGATAACCAAATGAGGGAATACGATATTGTTGCTTGAATTAATTTCTTTTGTTAAGAACGCAGTAGCCGAGGAACGTCTCAAGATAGCCTTCACTCGGTAGATAACCTCGCGTGGACTAAAAGGCTTGACGACATAATCGTCCGCGCCAACCTCAAAACCCTGCACACGGTTCATTTCTTCACCTTTAGCGGTTAGCATAATGACAGGAGTAGCCTTCACTTGACGCAGACGGGAGCACACTTCTACGCCGTCGATTCCTGGCAGCATCACATCAAGCAGAATGAGCGCGTAATCCGTATTTGAAGCTAATCTTAGGGCAGTTTCTCCGTCTTCTGCCTCGTCGATTGTGTAGCCTTCCTTCTCTAAATACATTTTGAGCAAGCGACGGATCCGTTCTTCATCATCTACGACCAATATACGGCTTGAATAATCAGACATAGGGCAATTCTCCTCTCAATCTAAGTTCTAAACACCAGAATAGGAATGCAAACCTGCAATGACGAGGTTAACCCCAACGAGCGTAAATAGTACAACCACGAAGCCGATTACAGCGAGCCATGCAGAAGGTTTTCCCTGCCAGCCGCGCGATAAACGGAAATGCAAATACGCACTATAGTACAACCATGTAATTAAAGCCCAAACCTCTTTCGGGTCCCAGCCCCAGAAACGGCCCCATGCAATATTGGCCCATATCATTGCGAATATTAATGCACCGAGTGTAAAGATCGGAAATCCAATTGCGATGGATCTGTAGCTGATTTCATCCAAATCTTCTGGATCTACACCATCCATAACAGGATGTATGACCGCTCCAAGCGGCTTTCTGAATACTAAGCGCAGCAAGCCATAAAGCAAGGAACCTGCAATAATCGTCCATATAACGGTATTAAACTTGCGTCCTGAATTTGCGCCTTCCATCCAAGATGGTGCTTCGAATAATGGCTTGCTCATGCCGAGGAATGATTCATATTCGACCACCTGGCTGTTATAAGGTTTAACAATTGGCGGCAGTGTATAATTTACTGTCTCCGAAGTTGTCGACTCTATTCCCTTGGCATCAATAGTAGATGTTTCTTGAATAAATTTCGCTTCATAGCCCATTCCGCGGAACGCGAATACAGCGACGATAAAACCTACAATTAGAATAATCGTATATAAAGAGAACTCGACCCAGAACTGCGATCTTTTTGCTTCTTTTGTTTTGCTTTTGAAATCAACCACTCTTAGCAAATACATGAGGCCGGCAGCAAAACCAACGGCAAAAAATGCTTCGCCTAGAGCGGCTGTCGTTACATGTACTTTTAGCCAGTAGTTGTTTAGAGCCGGTATTAGCGGCTGTACCTCTTGCGGAAACACAGATGCATAAGCAACAATAATTACCGTTAGCGGCAATGAGAACATGCCCAGCAGCGGTTTTCTGTAAATACTGAAGACAATCGTAAATGCAATCATGATTGCCATTCCAAGGAAAGTCATGAATTCATACATATTGCTCGTTGGAATTTGGCCGCTTCCAGCCCATCTTGTAAAGAAGAAGGTCAAATGCGATGCAAGTCCAAGACTCGAAGTAATGAATGCAATTCGTCCCCAACGCTTCTCATGCTGCAAAGGATCACGATTGCTCCATTTCTTACCCGCAATGGCAATGACATAAAACATAAATGCGAAGCAATACAGGAAAAATGCGACAATAAATGCGTCGCTGCTAAAATCGACTAAGCTCACGCGTTGTTCCCTCCGTTATCTAGCGACTTCGGATCTACGGTTATCCCTATTTTTTTAAGGGCTCCCGCTACATCTGAGCGCATACCGTACCAGTTTTTATTCGTATGAGCGCCCAATGAAAGCTCTCCATTGTCCACTCGCAGCCAAATTCGGCGGTGCTGCCAATAGGACCCCATCAGCAAGCCGAGCATGGAGAACACTGCACCTACCCAAACATATGGCAGTGCCTTATCCATCCTTACGTTCAAGTAAGTGGATGCTTCAGAGAAATCTACATTTTCCATGCCGTCCACTCGAATTTCTATCTTATCCGCGATACCGTGATTAATGGCATCCTGCGAAAATTTAACTTTATCCTTTTGCATTGGGAAATACATATACGGCTCACCTTTTGGATCAAGTCCTGGACCTTTAACCGTGTATACGAACGCCGGAGCAATCGGATCACGTGACAAAGTCGTTGGCTCGCCATTGTCGCCAATTGCAAATTCCATGTAATTCGCATATAAATCAAGGGTGTATGGCCCGAGCTTATGCTGCAGCGCTGAATCCTTCATTGGAAGGTCGAACGGACCATATTTCTCTCCCGTCGCTTTATCTATGAGAATTGGATGCACAGCGTTCAATCGAGGCGTTGTATCATAATCAAATTGATACAGCTTTAATCCTTTGTACTTAAGCGGCTCGTTGACAATAATATTATGCCGCTCTACTTCTTTAAGCTCTGGTTTCTTTGTTTGGTCACTGCAGTTGCTAACGCATTCATAAAGAACCGCTTTTGTCTCAAAAAGCTTCGCACGGGTTATTCCTTTAAGCTTGTCCGGCAATTCCTCGTCTTTATAATACTCTACAGTAAACTTTTCGTTTTTAACATAATAATTCGTATTCGCTATTTGGACCGTATCCCCATCAGGGACCATTATGTAGCTATCCATTTGCCAGCTCGGAATGCTTCTTGCCAATATGGCTAATAGAAACAAGATAAGGCCGATGTGATTGATGTAGGGTCCCCAGCGGCTAAAACGATTTTTCTCCGCAAGCAGCGCAGAGCCATCTCGATGAATGCGATAACCTTTGCGCTTCAGCTGCATGCCGAAATTTTCAACCCATTTTTCCTCATCGCCTTCAATCTGATATTTAAATACCGTCTTCTGACGATGAATAAACTGCAGATGCTTGCGAATTTGCTGCTTGCTGAGAGCCCGATAAAGCGGGAGCACACGATCCAAGCTGCAAATAACGAGTGAGGTGCCAATCATCACAAGCAAGCCAATGAACCACCAGGATTCGTACGTATGCGATAATCCTAGCAAATAATACATTTTGCCAAGAAATCCATACGTTTCTTCATAATGAACGGATGGATCTAAGTTATTTATGAATGTGTTTTCCTGTGGATAAATTGTTCCAAGCATCGCAGTCAAAAAGGTAATTACGATCAAATAAATCGCAATTTTGACTGACGAGAAAAAACTCCATATTTTATCGATATAATTGGGATTGCTTTTTTGCGATCGACGAGCAACACCATCGTAACGCATTTCTAACGGCAAATCGGAAACCGTATCGTTTACAAGCGGTTTGCCGCAGCTCTCACATAGTACGGTGCCTATCGAATTTTGATGACCGCACTCACATTTTGTGTTTTCAACCACTAACACAATAATACCTCCTACAGCTGAAGAAGCCGTTCAATCCGTTCATCAATTTCCTCTTCCGTCATGCCTCCTACTTTTATTTCCATAATCGTCCCATTTGGATTAATGAAAAAAGTAGTAGGGTATGACTTTAGACCATAGCTTCGTTCTGTTTTGCGATTTACATCGCGCAGAATCGGATAGTTCAAATCAAAACGACGGACAAAATTGTTCACGGTCAACGTGTCCTCGCTTAAATTTATAGCTAAAATCACAAGGCCTTGATCCTTCCATTTCGCGTACTGTCGTTCAAACTCCGGCATTTCCTTCACGCACGGTGGACAGAATGTGCCCCAGAAATTAATGACGACAGCTTTTCCCTCATAATCAGACAGTTGTTTAAGATTTCCATCTAAATCAACAAGCTCAAATGCAGGCGGCTTCCCGCCTTCCTTTAAAGGTCCTTTGTCATCCGCGTCAAATAAGGTAGATCCAATTGCGTACCCACCTATGATCAAGACGGCAATCAAAATGACAATTTGTACCGTCTTGCGCGATTTTCCCATAATTGTTTTTCACCACCAGCTTCTTTCTATGCAGCCACGAATATTACCATTATAACGAAAAGTCGACGGCAATTACTGCCGCCGTCGATTACTTTTTATGAACTTTATGTGTCTTGCTTTGCGCTATCGCAAGCAATTCTTTAATTTCCTGAGGCGTGAGATGACGATACTTACCTCTGCCTAGGTTTTCAAGTCCAACTTCGCCAAAACGAATTCTTTTCAGCCTAATCACCTTATGTCCAATAGCTTCAAACATCCGGCGAACCTGACGGTTCCGGCCTTCAAAAATCGTAATTGTAATCGTTGCTTCATTTCCGTCCGTGTCTACATCATGATATTCCACTTCTGCAGGCGCGGTCATGCCATCCTCTAGCTTAATCCCTTTTTGCAACTGCTCCAATGCCGTTCCATGAGGAACGCCTTTAACGGTCGCACGGTATGTTTTGGGAACATGATGACTTGGATGTGTTAACAAATTAGCGAATTCGCCATCATTCGTTAGGATAAGAAGTCCTTCCGTATCATAATCCAATCGACCGACCGGATATACTCGCTCTTTAATACCTGGCAAGAAATCAGAAACCACTTTGCGGCCTTGTGGATCTTTGGCGCTAGTTATGACTCCCTTGGATTTGTTAAGCATGAGATAGAGCTTCTTCTCGCTCCGAATCGGCTTGCCGTTAACCGTAATTGCATCAACCGCTGGATCAGCCTTAACGCCTAGCGTCGTAACCTTCTCACCATTAACCTCAACCATTCCTGCCAAAATCATTTCTTCACATTTGCGACGGGATGCAATTCCCGCTGCTGCTAATATTTTCTGTAAACGTTCCAATGCTTTCACCTCAATCTCCATCATAACGATATGAAGGAGAAAGTACAAGCTTCACTAGCCGAATATGTATAAGCAAATGAAAATTGCTGCGAAAAAACCGACTATATCGGAAAATAAACCAACTTTTAACGCATATCGTGACTTTCTTATTCCAATCGCTCCAAAATATACAGTAAGCACATACAGGGTTGTATCCGTGCTGCCTTGAATCGTGGAAGCAATTCTGCCGATCATAGAATCCGGGCCAACGTTTTGAATAAGGTCAGTCGTGAAGGCTAACGAGCCTGCGCCAGTCAAAGGCCGCAAAATCCCGAGCGGCAGCACCTCGCTTGGAATACCAACCCAATCAAAAAGAGGTCGAACTGTAGAAAGCAGCAATTCCAAGGCTCCAGATGAGCGAAACATACTGATAGCAACCATCATGCCAACCAAATGAGGAATGATATTAATCGCTGTTCCGAAGCCATCTTTGGCTCCTTCAACAAACGTTTCATAGACAGGTACTTTGCGTCTTAAAGCTGCATAAAGCGGAATAAATACGATAATGGCAGGAATCATCCATGCGGATAAGCTTGTAAAAATATTATACAATTGCCTCACCTCCGGAAGCTGGTGAAGCTGCAGTCTTCTTCTCAGGTGGTCGAGGTGGCGATGGCGTTATAGGCGGCGGTGGAGACTTTCTTCGATACCAACGGTCAGCAAGTATTGCAGCCGTAGTAGCAACAAATGTCGCTGCCAGCGTTGTACCGATAATTTCAGCAGGGTTAGCTGAACCATAATTCATTCGAATGGCAATAAGCGTGGTGGGAATAATCGTAATGCTGGATGTATTTAGAGCAAGCAGCGTGCACATCGCTGGAGTTGCTGTAGCAGGATCAGGATTAAGCTTCTGAAGTTCCTGCATTGCTTTTATTCCCATTGGCGTGGCTGCATTTCCTAACCCAAAGAGATTAGCGCTTAAATTACTCATTATATATCCGAGAGCTGGGTGATTGGGAGGAACGTCAGGAAAAAGCTTCCGCACCACAGGCCCGAGCATTCGAGCAAGTGTGCGCAGCAGCCCTGCATCCTCCGCTATTCGCATCATGCCAAGCCAAAACACCATGATACTAATTAATCCGAAGCTCACGGTGACACCCGACTTGGCTCCCTCGAAAGCTGCTTGTGTTACCGCATCCATCTTACCCGTTATCGCAGCTACTACAACGCTCGCTACGATGAAAAACAACCAAATCCAGTTAACCATTTAGGTCGCCTCCCCCTCTACGCACCTATACTGTTTTGCAAGCAATCAGCGTCTCCCGCGCAGATTGCTGCTAATGCTCAAATAATGCATCTAATACTTTGATAATAGAGCCAAATATCGGCCCACGCTGATCATGCTTGTTTGCTTTTTGAAAATCAGCCAGCGATTGCAATGATTTTTGCGATGTCATTGAAAGTTGAAGTCTGCTGCTGTTTGGATCATACACAGGAACAGCACCAATTTGCTGCTCGTTTAAATACCATTCCAGAAATCCGCGCTCTCCTAACAAATATCGTGTTGTTCCTGCTTCAAGCAGCACAAGACGTGATTGAACATTTCCCGTTTCCTGCTCTTCCAGCGGGTATTTAAAAGATTGTCCAACAGCATAAGGGTAACCAGAAACTTGCTGCCCTTTAACTGCTATCTCTTTAAGCGGATAATGACCAAAACCCCAATCGAGCATTTTCCGGTGATCTGCCCAATCATCGCTGTCATTTATCGTCACAGCAGCAAGCTGTTGACCATTCCTAGTGGCGGAGCTAACTAAGCAGCGCAATGATTTTTTGGTATACCCCGTTTTTACACCGTCAGCACCCTCATACATCGTTAGCATTTTATTTTTGTTCGTGTAGCTGTACTCCCATTTCTCATGCGGATTAGGCACTTTTTTTACGCGCGTGCTTACGATTTCTGCAAATACGTCATTTTTCAAAGCATATGCAGTCAGCTTGGCCAAATCATTAGCTGAAGAATAATGCTCATCATCATCCAGCCCATGCGGATTTTTAAATTGCGTATGTTTCAAACCTAGAAAGGTCGCTTTCTCATTCATTAAATGAACAAAACCTTCCTCCGATCCTCCAACATGCTCCGCGATTGCCGTTGCCGCATCGTTGCCGGATCTGAGCATCAGACCATACAACATATGATGCAAACTCATTTCTTCGCCWAGCTGAAGATAAATCGAAGAACCCTCTTTACCAACTGCTCGTTTGCTTGTCTTCACCATATCAGTCAGCTTTCCATGATCTATTGCAACAATAGCTGTCATGATTTTCGTTAAGCT
Organism: Paenibacillus sp. TAF43_2; assembly: GCF_052113545.1. Classification (NCBI taxonomy): domain Bacteria; kingdom Bacillati; phylum Bacillota; class Bacilli; order Caryophanales; family Paenibacillaceae; genus Paenibacillus; species Paenibacillus sp. TAF43_2. The sequence continues at coordinate 22,118 of NZ_JBFRDK010000046.1, read as the reverse complement.
TGCTATCCGCATCGGGGTATCGCCATCACTGCTATACAAAACTCTGCCTGACTCGACATCAATTAGAGCCGATGCTTTGGCATTCGTATACAGCTTGCTTGGATTTGCGCTAACTGGGGGCAAAACGCTTGTCCCAACCAATAAAGCAGATAACATTCCAACTGCAACAAATCGTTGCAGTTTTTTGAAATTCATTTTCATACTTGCCCCTCCCGCAGCGATAGTAGATAAAGCTTGTGTGTGCGTATTTCAGTATATGCCTGTACATGTGGCTCTAGACGAAAAGTAGCTAACAAAAATGAAAAACTGCCCTCTCGGGCAGTTATGTCATCAGTTGTGTTCGTTTGCTTCGACACGTTCACTGATCACAGTTTGAGACGTATCCGTGTATACACCAGTACTCGCAGGCTGCTTCATCATCGATTGCAGCTTATCAAATACATGCGGAGCTGAGTCGATTACCCGCTCAAGCAGATGTGTTTGATTATCGAGCGGAACAATTTTTACGCCATGTGTTCCTACGACCAAGAAAGCAATTGGCGTAATCGACACGCCGCCACCGCTACCGCCGCCGAATGGAAGTGAAACAGAAGCATGCTGTGCATCAGATTGAGAGCCGTTCTTATGATCGGCATCATCTAATCGAATGTCACTGCCTCCTGCTACAAACCCAAAGCCTACTTTGGAGATCGGCATAATAATGCTGCCATCCGGCGTTTGGACAGGGTCGCCTACAATAGTATTGACGTCAACCATCTCTTTAATATTTTCCATTGCGGTTTGCATTAAGCCTTGAATAGGATGTTCTGCCATACCTTGACGCCTCCTTTCAATTTCCTCATCCGAACTAAAAGCTGCAGTCCGGCAAGAATAGCATAACCGAAGCGGATTTGAGCTATGCATGACCATTCCGTTGTAAAAGCAGATCGTTGATAAATAGGCTGAACCATCATTTTCGGCTCCGTTTTGAGCTTAACCATTTGGGACAATACGCCAATGATCGATGTTTTTATAGACCAGACAAATCCAGTCGTCATTGCCGTCCACATCGCATCACCGGTTCCTACTGAGGTTGACCAGTTCCATTCTAAAAGACGGACCTTCGTAAGCGACTTTCTAACCCATCCGGTTAAGTTTTTCGTCATTTGTAACACTTGTTTTGTTCTTTCCATGAGATGAGCTATTTTTTCTGCGTCAATGTCCTCGTTATATTGTTTCCAAGTGTCAACGGCCACATTCTTTTTTGAAACCTGTTCCTTAAGTTGGATGGAGGTTCCTGTGAACTGAATAATCGGCACTTTAAAGCGGTATCTGAGGATTCCAAATAAGGCCTTAATATTCAACTCAAAATCATCGTTGTGATCTATTCTCCTCAGATGGCCTCTTAATTCGACCTGCGAAGTGAGGCAGACGACCAAAATGAGCAAAAAAAAGAGACCGACCGCCGTCATCCAACCGTAGGGGTAACCGAGCATCATGATGCTTCCTCCGTTTCCCTAATATGGGTTGAATATAGTATGACCCGGCGGCCAAATCTCATTCTTTTATTTCTTCAATTGTCATCTGCGTGCCATCTAATCTCTCGAATAGCAGCTGGGTTTGTTCCTCCAAGGCATCATCGATATCAACGCTGCCTGGTTCTGGCAATTCTTTTATGGACGGCAATCCAAAATAATCTAAAAATGATTTCGTCGTTCCGTACAAAATAGGTCTGCCAATCTGCTCTGCGCGGCCAACCTCTTCGATTAAATCCTTTGATACAAGCGATTGAATCGCCCTGTCACTCTTTACGCCGCGAATTTCTTCAATCGATATTCTTGTTATCGGCTGGCGATAAGCGACGATGGACAGCGTTTCTAATGCAGCTTGTGACAACTGCGATCTCGTAGGAGTGTATGCCATACGCTCAAAATAAGGCGCATGCTCCAAATGAGTCGTCAGCCGATAGGATGCTGCCACCTCTGCGATTTGAATACCGCGCCCCTCGCGCTCCAAATCGCGCTGCAAGTCATAAACCAAATCGGAAGCGAGCTCCGCATCCAGCTCCAAAATATCAGCCAGCTGCCGCTTCGTAAGGCCTTCATCACCTGCCATAAACAGCAGGCCCTCAATAATTGTCTTCAACTTCGGATAATCCAATTTGCGACGACTCTCCTCTCCAATGAATGRCGATGTCGTCAAATAACTGATGCTGAAAACAACGAATATGTTTCATTTTCATTAATTCCAGAATGGCGAGAAAAGTAACCACGATTTCATGCCTGTCCATGTTCTCGCGAATAAGCCGTGAAAAACGAACCGTTTCGAATTGCTTGAGCACCTCGACAATGTCCCGTATACGATCCTTAACGGAAATCTCGTCTCGATGTATGGTAGCAACGACATTACGCCTTGAAGCGCGGCGCAGCGCCTTTTGAAAGGCAGTAATCAAATCCGACAAGTGAAGCCCCTCAACCGGATTAACAATCTCTTCCTTCAAAAATGGCGTCATATCCTCAGGTTCCCTTGAATAGACAAGGCTGCGCTCGAATTCCTTCTCGCGCAGCTGCTCGGCTATTTGTTTGAATTTCCGGTATTCTACGAGCTTCTGGATGAGCTCATCGCGTGGATCCAATCCGTCATCCGGCCAATCCTCATAGTCTTCCTCAAATACAGGCGGCTTTGGAAGTAGCTGCTTGCTCTTTATCGCCAAGAGGGTTGCCGCCATAACTAAAAATTCACTCGTGACCTCAAGCTCGAGCTCTTTCATCGCATGAAGATAATCCATATATTGAATCGTAATCTCACTGATAGACACCTCATGGATATCGATCTCCGCCTTGTCGATCAAGTGAAGCAGCAGATCCAGCGGCCCCTCAAAAGAATCCAGCTTATAAAGCACTGACACTTACATTTCCTCCCGCCTAGCCTTATCTTCGCTGCTTAGCCTTGCAATTGTTTGGTAAGATTCGCCATTTCAATTGCGCTTGTAGCAGCCTCATAACCTTTGTTGCCTGCTTTTGTGCCTGCACGCTCAATGGCTTGTTCAATCGAATCAACAGTCAATACTCCAAAAATCGTCGGAATGCCTGTTTTCAAAGCGATAGCCGCAACACCTTTTGCTGCTTCGTTGCAAACAAAATCGAAATGCGGTGTTGAACCACGAATAACAGCGCCAAGCGTAATGACAGCATCATACTTTCCGCTTTCCGCCATTTTTTGAGCGATTAAAGGAATTTCAAACGCTCCCGGCACCCATGCTACCTCAACCTCTGAATCCTGTGCGCCATGACGTTTGAAAGCATCAAGTGCGCCTCCAAGCAGCTTGCTTGAAATAAACTCGTTAAAACGTCCTACTACTACTCCATATTTTAAACCTTCTGATACTAAATGTCCCTCATAAATTCGTGTCATTTGTCATCTTCCTTCCATTATTTTAAATGATGTAGTCAATATCTTCAAAGCTAAGTAAATGACCAAGCTTAGATTTCTTTGTGCGGAGATAACTTTTATTATCTTCCTTTAACTCCATTTGTATTGGAATACGTTCTACAACCTCTAGTCCGTAGCCTTCAAGACCTTTAATTTTCCGAGGATTGTTCGTCATCAAGCGCATTTGGCGAACGCCGAGATCCTTCAAAATTTGTGCGCCTATACCATAATCGCGCAAATCTGCCGGAAAGCCAAGCTTTAAATTAGCATCTACCGTATCAAAACCTTCTTCTTGCAGTGCATAAGCCTTCAATTTGTTAATCAGACCAATGCCTCTGCCCTCTTGGCGCATATAAAGCAGAACGCCGCTGCCCGCTTCTTCGATCTGTTTAAGCGCCGCTTCAAGCTGCGGTCCGCAGTCGCAACGATGCGAATGTAAAACATCGCCGGTTAAGCATTCAGAGTGAACCCGCACAAGCAAGGGAAGTTCAGGATCGATGTCGCCTTTAACGAGTGCGATATGCTCTTTGTTATCCACTAAATTTGTATAAGCAATAGCGCGGAAAGTGCCAAAATCAGTTGGCAGCTTCACATCAACCGCTCGCTCAACAAGCTTTTCTTTCTCGTTGCGATATTGAATCAGCTCTTGAATCGTGATGAGCTTCAGATTGTGCTTTTCTTTAAAGACAAGCAAATCTGGCAAACGAGACATCGTGCCGTCTTCATTAATGATTTCACAAATCGCTGCTGCAGGCGCCGAGCCGCACATGACCGCCAAGTCTATAGCCGCCTCTGTATGTCCAGCACGGCGGAGTACGCCACCAGGTCTTGCAATCAAGGGGAAAATATGACCTGGCCTGCGGAAATCTGCTGCTTTCGTCGTTGGATCAATTAACGCTTTAACCGTTTCTGAGCGTTCAAATGCGGAAATCCCAGTAGTCGTTCCAATATAATCAACGGAAACGGTAAATGCCGTACCATGATAATCGGTATTATGCGTAACCATTGGCGGAAGGTCAAGCTGGTCTGCTCGCTCTTGCGTAATTGGAACACACACAAGACCTCTAGCCTCTGTAATCATAAAATTAATGACCTCAGGCGTCATTGTATCAGCAAGTGCAATAAGGTCGCCCTCATTTTCCCGATCCTCGTCGTCAACGACAATAATCGGCTTGCCAAGCTTAAGATCAGCCAAAGCAGCTTCAACTGAATCAAATGGTTTTTTATCTGTTTGTTCCATATGGGTTTCCCTCCTTTGTGACAACCAAACCTTTATAAGGCTTCTACCTTGCCTTCAAAGGTTATTTTAAAGTCTAAAACCAGTTTAAAACCAAACCTTAAAGGCTGATACCAAACCAAACCTTAAAGGCTAATACAAAATAAACCTTAAAAGCTTTTCGAACCCACCCAAACCCTCCCTTCCAAGGGAGGGCCCCAAGGACTGCGTCCTCTGGACACTTGCAATTGGACTAACGTAGGCATGACTCAGAAGGTTGTGACCTAACATTGCTTAAAGATCGCTTTCGTCCCTGCGGGACATGCTTGCTGTTTGTGCGTTCTAGTCTTAGGTTACCTTAGCTTTTGAGTATGTTAGAGCACCTAAGTCGATACCTGCTTTCACTAGTATTAGACCACGTACATCTTACGCTCAATAGTTAGCTGGAAAAACTCCATCTAATTCACCTGATTAGCCGTTTATTCTTTAATTAGCTGGAATTTCTCACGTTATTTCAGCTCATTATTCGAACTTGAGGTGTATCTGTCCAATTTACATGGAGTATTTCCTGTTAATTGAAATCTAGAGCTGATTAGAACAAAATGAACAGTAGGTTTTACCGTTACATTGAAAACTTACGAGTTGGGCAAGGAAAGCTAACCCATTTTCATATCGACTTACAAAAAACCATTTTCCATAAGAAAAGATGTAGTGAGCTTGGCTTTGGCTGGCAAGGCTTCTGGCTGCTTGAAATGAAGCAGGTGATCGACGTACTTGCCGATGACATCACATTCGATATTAACGGTATCGCCTGCACGCTTATGCTGTAAGGCCGTTTCACCTAATGTGTGTGGAATAATCGATACGGATAACGTATTTGATGATGTATCCACTACAGTGAGGCTTATGCCATCAATTGTGATCGAGCCTTTTGGAATCACATAACGCAGCATGTCTGCGTCATCGATATGGATTTTATAAACGACAGCATTAGCATCCGTTTCTCGTGAAGTTATTTTCCCGGTTCCATCAACATGGCCCTGAACGATATGACCGCCAAAACGTCCGCCAGCTTGCATCGCTCTCTCTAAATTCACTTGTTCGCCAGCACGAAGCTGATGAAGATTAGACTTGYGATAAGTCTCAGGCATCACGTCAGCTGCAAATGATGCACCGTCAAACGACGTTACCGTTAAACAAACGCCATTAACCGAGATGCTATCACCCAGCTTAACACCATCTGTTACAAGGGATGCTCCGATGACCAGCCTCATCGCTTCGCCTTGCTTCGTGATTCCTTTCATCTTTCCCACTTCTTCCACTAATCCGGTAAACATGGGTTTCCTCCTCAAAGGTTCGCTAATGCAGCAAACCTACTTCAAAACACATAAATCCTGCGATTAAGCCAGAGATTTGTTCATGGCCTTATCCTTAATAAACTGGATATCCCGAGACGCAAATGTCCTCGCCGGCCATTTCTACGCTTACTCGATCTAGGGAAATAGCATCGGCCATTTTTTCGAACCCAGCGAAAGTAAATGTACCTGGTGCATCCAAGCCGCCGATAATCTTGGTCGCGTAATACAGCATGATTTTATCAATAAGACCTGCCTCTAACATTGCACCATTTAATTGACCGCCGCCTTCAAGCAAGATTGAGCCGATTTCAAGTTCCCCCAGCTTCTTCATCCCTTCACTAAGATCTACTTTTGCTCCCGTACCGCAAATGATGACCTCAATCCCTGCTGCTTCAAGCGCTTGTCGATTGTCCAAGTTTGCTTGGCTGGAAGTTAAAACAATCGTTCTAATTGAGCGATCAGTTACAACTCTGGCATTAAGCGGCAGCCTCAGTGCTGAATCCACGATAATACGTATCGGATCAATTGCAGGGACAGATGCTCTCGTATTGAGCAGCGGATYGTCCGCAAGTACTGTTCCTATGCCAACCATAATGGCTTCATGTTGATGACGCAGCGTATGAACCTGTTCGCGAGCAACTGCACCAGTCACCCATCGGCTATCGCCTGAATGGGAAGCAATTTTGCCATCAAGCGTACTCGCAGTTTTTAAAGTAACGAATGGGATGCGGGTCGTAATGTACTTATTAAATTTTTCATTCATTTGCTGCGATCTTTGCTCAAACACGCCAACCGTAACGTCGATCCCTTCTTCACGAAGCCTTGCAATGCCTCGGCCTGACACTGCTGGATTCGGATCGCCGCTTGCGACTACAACCCTTGCAGCTTTGGCATCAATGATACGTTCACAGCATGGCGGCGTCTTTCCAAAATGGCTGCATGGCTCTAACGTTACATAGACGGTTGCTCCTTCAGCCGCATCTCCCGCCATCTGAAGCGCATGCACTTCAGCATGACCGGTTCCTCGCTTTAGATGCGTGCCAATGCCGACAATCGCACCATCCTTTACGACGACGCAGCCGACAACAGGATTAATGCCGGTTTGACCCGAAGCTTTTGCAGCCATATCCAACGCTAATCCCATATAATATTCATCATTTAAAATGTCCATAAACAAAAAACACCCCCATCGGCATACGATCCGACAGGGGTGATGAAAGATAAAACGAGAACTACGACAAAACCGATCGATGTTGTCGGCTTTGAGAGCCGTCGCTATCTTATGTCGCAAAATTGCGAAATCGGTTTGTAAAGTACACTAAATAAACTAACCTATTATGTATGTGAAATAAAACACATACAAATAAGCAGTAAATTGTAGCTGTCGAAGCATCCCCTTCTCCCATCCAGACTRTACTGTCGGTCCCGGAGTTTCACCAGGTCCACCGTTCTAATCGTATTCTATCCAAATGATCTTGGATAAAATGCCGTTTAAACCGGGTCACGGACTGACGAGAGGCACAGAAATTCGGTTATCCGATATTCTGTGCCTTCCCGATCACCGCCGGTTAGGAATTTCACCTACCCCGAAGGATTGCTGCACTTACAATATTATAGTTAGTATCTTAACATTAAATCGTTTCGACTTCAACCTTTTCCATTTTGTCTCCGCCTTTGAAAGCATCAACAAACTCCATACCTTTTGAAACCTTGCCAAAAACAGTATGTCCGCCATCCAAATGCGGTTGTGGTGCATAACCGATATAGAATTGGCTGCCGCCTGTATTGCGACCAGCATGCGCCATTGCTAGTGAACCGCGCTCATGCTTATTAGGGTTGATTTCACAATCGATTTGGTATCCAGGACCGCCTGTACCTGTTCCGTTTGGACATCCGCCTTGAGCGACGAAACCTGGGATAACACGGTGGAAAGTAAGACCGTTGTAAAATCCTTCGTTAGCAAGCTTTTCAAAGTTTGCTACTGTGTTCGGCGCGTCTTGCTCGAATAGATCGATAAGAACCTCTCCGCCGTTTGCTAGTGTGATTTTTGCTTGTTTAGCCATTGCTGCATCTACCTTTCTTTTATCCGAATAAGACTACGTTACCAATTTCGCTCTTATTTCGCAAGCGATGATTTTTGAAGTCTTGCCGGAATGACGTCATTGCAAACGATATTTTCAAGCGATTCACGCTTAACAGCAAGGTCTGCCTGACCATCTTTTACGAAAACGACAGCCGGACGACGAATGCGGTTATAGTTGCTCGCCATTGCATAATTATAAGCACCCGTACAGAAAACAGCAAGTAAGTCGCCATTTTTTGCTTTAGGCAATTCCAAATCCCAAATGAGCATGTCGCCACTCTCGCAGCATTTGCCCGCGATGGAAACCGTTTCTTCAGCAGCTTCATTCGCACGATTAGCGAGTACTGCTTCATATTTGGATTGGTATAGCGCTGGGCGAGGGTTGTCCGTCATGCCACCGTCTACTGCAATGTATTTACGTACACCTGGGATATTTTTGCTTGTACCAACTGTATACAAAGTTGTTCCTGCATCGCCAACCATACTGCGGCCCGGCTCTACCCAAATCTCAGGCAATGGGAACTCTGCATCTGTAAACTTCGAGATGATAGCGCCAGTAATTGCCGCAACATATTCGCTGATTGGCAATGGTGTGTCGCCATCAACATAACGAATACCAAAGCCGCCGCCAAGATTGATTACTTTAAACGTTAGGTTAAGCTCATTACGAATCTCAACCGCGAAATCAGCAACCTTGTCCACAGCCATACGGAAGCCTTCAACTTCGAAAATTTGTGATCCAATATGGGAATGAACGCCCAAAACAATCAGGTTAGGCAAAGCAATCGCTTCTTGAATCGCTTGTTTCGCCGCGCCATTGCCAAGGTCGAAACCAAATTTCGAATCCGTTTGTCCAGTAGAAATATAGTCATGCGTATGTGCTTCAACGCCAGGCGTGATACGAAGCAGAATGTTTACTTTCTTGCCTTTATCGCCAGCAAGAGCATTCAGAAGCTGAAGCTCCATGAAATTGTCAACTACAAAGCAGCCGATACCAGCATCAAGCGCCATGTTGATTTCCTCAGGCGTTTTGTTGTTGCCGTGGAAATGGATACGTTCAGCAGGGAAGCCTGCTTGCATTGCTGTGTAAAGCTCACCGTCGGATACAACATCCAGCGACAGCCCTTCTTGCTCAGCAATCGCACACATTGCCATTACACTAAACGCTTTGCTTGCGTATGCGACTTGAAATCTAAGACCTGATGCTTTGAAGGCTTCTACATACTCGCTTGCGCGCTTACGAACAAGAGCCTCATCCACAATATATAGTGGCGTACCAAACTGTGCAGCCAAATCAGCTACATCACAGCCGCCAATTTCCAAATGTCCTTTTTCGTTAATATTACTAGTTCCATGCAGGTACATAATTTCCCCTCAGCTTTCTTCTATCTGCATGCAGATAGAACGGATAGAATTTGCATTAATAGGTTTAGTATAACGCAATCTACCCGGACTACGAAATGGATAAATCCACATTTCATTTGCATTTTATGAATCTACTCTGTATTTGGCATCTTATCGCTCTGCTGAGGCCGCAAAATATTTGGGCGCTGCCGGTTGTACAGGACTGGCTGACGGATGATAATGCTCCAAAGGGCGTGCATATCAAACGGTATAATGGGCCACATATACGGACGGTTGAACGAGCGCTCTACAATCAGTATCAGCAGGATAACCGTCGTAGCAATAACAAAGCCAGGCACACTGAAAGCAGCCACCGACACAATCAGCACGAGCCGTACGATTCGATTGGCTAGTCCAAGCTCATAGCTTGGTGTTGCAAACATGCCGATCGCTGAGATCGCCATATACAAAATAACCTCATTAACAAAAACGCCAGTCTTTACCGCAATATCGCCAATGAGAATCGCTGCGACTAATGACATAGCTGTTGCAAGTGAGGTAGGCGTATGAACGGAAGCCATGCGCAGCAAATCCACCCCAATCTCAGCTATCAGAAATTGTACGACTAATGGCAGTTTGCCTGTCTTACTCGGACCAATAAACTCAAGAGCAACAGGCTTCATTTCCGGATGCATGACGAACAGTAGCCATAACGGCAGCATGAACAACGATGCCAAAATACCTATAAATCTCACCCAGCGCAGATAGGTGCCAATAAATGGTGTTTGTCGATTCTCCYCTGCATGCTGCATAAGATCGGTATAAGTAGTCGGCAGCGTCATAACACTTGGCGAAGTATCGACGAATACAGCTACAGCACCCTCCAGCAGATGTGCAGCTRCCGTATCGGGCCTCTCTGAATATCGAACAAGCGGGAAGGGATTCCAGCCCCTTTTTACAGTAGACTCCTCGAGCTGCTTGTCAGCAAGCGGCAGGCCGTCTATTCTCACCATAGCGATTTTGTCTTTGACGGACTTAAGCAGCTCCTTGTCCACAATATCGTCGATATAAGCAATACAAACGTCCGTTTGTGTCCGATCGCCCACCCGCACAATTTCATAGCGAAGCTGGGGATCACGCAGCCGTCTGCGAACAAGCGAAATGTTGACCATCAACGTTTCTACAAAGCCATCTCTGCTGCCGCGTACAACTTTCTCAAGCGAAGGCTCCTCTGGTCCTCTTGCGGGGAAAGCCTTCGCATCAATCATGAGAACACTGGATTCACCATCAATAAACAATGCGGTTACACCGGATAACACGCACGTCAGCATGTTATTCCAATCGTCTTCCTTTATGACCTGCGCCGCAGGAACATATAAATCAAGGAAGGAATGAAAGGCATCCGCAGACAAATCCTCGGGTTGGAGATACGTTAATCGCTTGAGCACATCTGACAGCAGCGTATCCTTAACCAAACCATTCAACGACAACATTGCTGTGCGCTTCTCGCCAAACGTCATCTCTCTCACAACAACGTCGAAGCTTACTTTATAACCGATCTCATTTTCCAATCTCATCAGAACTTCATCCAAATCGCTCGGAATCGGAGTTATGTCCTTATTGCCGTTCTTATTGGATACAGCTGTGCTGACATTGTTTTTTTTATTTCCACTACCGAATGATGTTTTGTTTCGAGCAACTCCCGATTCCTCTTTCTGTTGATCCTCATTGACTTCTAAAAACGGAGGCCTTCCATTTTGGTCATTATCGTTGTCATGATAATTTTCATTGTCATTCATGTTAGCTCACCCCATCCTTACTGTATCACCATTGAAATACTAACCAATCGAATAATGAGCCCAACGTTTTGCCTAGAACCATTGCCATGACGAGACTGACCATATAAGCAGATAAATTCATTCTTTTGGCCAAAATCGGAAGCACATTCATTACCTCTGTCAAGGCTGCTGCGAGCATTCCCACAAACATGCCATCAATCAGCCCTGTCGCACTTAAAAACAGACCCGAAGGCAGCGAAAGCTTCCAGCTCATAAAATCAGCAAAGGTCCAGTACAGCGAACCGGATATGACGGCAGTCTCAAACCACACCGACATTCGGTAAGCATTAGCAACTTGAGCGAGCCGCGGAATGAGATCAAGGACAATTAGCAACGCTACCAACCCGCTGCCTACAGCAAGACCCCCTGCCAAGCCTAGCAGAGCAATAAAAATATTAGCAGCAGCACTAATCATGCTTGTTCCCCTGCGTTTGATCGTAATCCGATTTTTTACGCATTTCGTCGGCGATGACATAGGCATTTACATTTTCTTGATACATATAGAGCTCAACTTCAAGCGGGTTAGGCTCCTCATTGAATCGTTTTCGGAATAAATGGTTGAAAAACAATACCATCCCAAGTCCGATGCCCAGAGAATAAGGGATTTGAAACCATAGCGGATGCTCCGTGCGCTTCCCCGTTATCAGCTCGACAATTCGGATATGAACCTCCTTCATACTGACATCCGTATGAAAGTTCATAATCGCAAGGCCCGCTCCAAAGAACAGCAGCAGCCACGAAAAAATAAGCACTGCAATACGCGGTTTTACTGGCTTCTCCGCCACCATAACGAGCACTTGGGGGTCACCATAGGCTTCTACAGTTAAACCCGGCTCAAGCTCTCTTATCGCTTTGACGATTTGAAGCAAGTCTATAACGACGCGATTGCCATCCGCCTTCTTGTGCTCGTAAAGTACAAGCCCCTTCAAGCGGTTCTCAAGCAAGTCATCCTTTGCGAGCAGCCTCGCTGCTTGGCCTAAGGAAACACGTTGATTCGGTTTCATGTATATCCGTTTTTTCAGACGCAGATAGAGGACCGAATGGTTTGGTTTTGCCATTTGTCAACTTCCCTTCTGCTGATACTTTGGTGTATGTTTCCCTTTTAGTATGATAAAAGGACGATTCGGATACTCATGCAAATTGAGGTAAAAAATAGAAAAAACCAAACCGCCTTAAAGGGCGATTTGGTCTCGGATGGACTGCAATATTTTTTTCTCAAGCCGTGATACCTGTACCTGTGATATACCAAGCCTGCTCGCTACTTCGGATTGCGTTTTGTCACGGTAATACCGCAAATATACAATCAATCGTTCACGCTCGCTTAGACCTTCGATGGCTTCCACAAGCGCAAGCTTGTCAAACCACCGATCCTGAGATTCATCGGCTATTTGATCCATCAGCGTGATAGGGTCCCCGTCATTTTCAAACACAGTCTCGTGTATCGAAGTTGGCGGCTTATTCGCTTCTTGAGCGAATACAACATCTTCTGGGGTAATGCCCAGTCGCTCCGCAACCTCGCTAATGGTGGGCAATCGACCTAACGTTTTGGAAAGCTCATCCTTCATTTTGCGCACCTTATTGGCGGTTTCCTTGAGGGATCTGCTAACTTTCAACGTACCATCATCGCGTAAAAATCGCTGAATTTCCCCAATGATCATGGGTACTGCATAAGTTGAAAACTTAACATCATAAGACAAATCAAATTTGTCTACTGATTTAAGCAATCCTATGCAGCCGATTTGGAACAAATCATCGGGCTCATAACCACGATTGATGAACCGCTGCACGACTGACCAAACTAGCCGAATATTACACTGTACGAGTGTATCCCTTGCAAGCGTATCGCCGGACTGACTTAACGCAATAAGCCGCTTCACTTCCGCGTCATCCAAGTATGGCTGGGCCGTCTGCTTTAGATTGACATCCATGAGGTTCAACCCCTATACGCTAATTGTAGAGCGCTTTTTTCGATTCAATTCGTTTAAGCATTGCTACGCGTGTGCCGCCGTCTACCTGACTTGAAACCTCAAAACGATCCATAAAGTTTTCCATAATCGTGAAGCCCATTCCAGAGCGCTCAAGCTCAGGCTTCGACGTATAAAGCGGTTGACGAGCAAGCTCCAAATCTTCAATACCGCGACCGTTATCCGACACCGTTAAGGAAACCGAATCTCCTTCAATTCTTGCCTCTATTTTGACCTGACAAGTAGGATCGTTCTCGTAGCCATGTATAATCGCATTCGTTACAGCCTCGGACACAGCCGTTTTCAAATCATTCAGCTCCTCGAGCGTCGGATCCAGCTGTGACACAAATGCCGCTACTGCGATTCGTGCAAAGGCTTCGTTTTCCGATCGGGCGCTGAAGGAAAGCGTCATTTCATTGGAACCGTTCATGACACCACCTCCAAACTAGAAATTGCGGTACGTTCGTTTTCATGAATCGTCAGAATTTTGAACAGACCCGACATTTCAAATAGGCGATGAACATTCGGATTCACATCGCAGACGACCATTTTGCCACCCTTGCTCTTCACCTGCTTGTATCGGCCCAATATGACGCCTAGACCGGAGCTGTCCATGAACTGCAGCTCCTTCAAGCTTAGAATGACATGCTCGCTGTTACCGCGAAGTAGAGCCTCTTCCATCTTAAAGCGTACGACATCGGCAGTATGATGATCCAACTCGCCCCGAAGCCTTACGATCAGCACATTGCGGTATTGCTCCAATTCTGCTTGCAGACTCATTATGCTGTTCATCTCCTCTAGGTTTTTTCAAACACAAGCAAACGTCTTTGGCGTCTTTCGGTCGCTAAAGCAGCTTTGACGGTGAACCATAAGGCAAGTATAAGAAAACGATATACTTGCTTATCTATTAAGAAAGAATAGGTCATACCTATACCTCTCCTAACCTTTCACCGTGAAACGTGGACTGATCTGCGGTGAGTCAGGTTCAGCCGTTTACACTTGCCGAGATAGAACTAGCAATTCTCCAAAATGCTTCACGATTCCTGCATGCCGACAAAACTAGAAGCATACCGCTAACAGCTGACAAAAAACGAGTCGCTTTCAGCCATAAAGTTTATGTGTTTGTTACGCAAATAGACCAGAGAAAGAACGCTTCAACAATTTCCACCAGCCTGCCCGTTCAACAGACAAGGGAGCATCCACATCAAATTCTTTGAGCACTTGATCGCCTTGATAGACAACAAGCTTGCCAATCGGTTGACCGATTTGAACTGGCGCCTTGAGCGGACCCGCAATTTTCAGCTCATAACGGATATCTTTAGTTGGACTGCCCTTTTTAAGCAGAACGCTGTACGCATGCTTAGCGACAAGCGGAAGTTCCGCGGCAGTGCCCTTCTCGATTTTCAGCGTCCCCATCGACTCGCCTTCTTTAATAATCGAGTGATTCATATACTGCGCGAAAGTGTAATCGAACATTTGCGACACTTCAGCATTTCTGGTTTTCGTATCCGGCTCTCCCATTACAACAGCAATGACGCGCATGTCATCACGCCTTGCTGTAGCCGATAGGCAATATTTGGCTTCACTCGTGAAGCCAGTCTTCAAACCATCAGCGCCACTATAAAAACGTACTAGCTTATTCGTATTTACGAGCCAGAAAGGCTTCGCGGACGTCTTCCTTAAATAATCCTGATAAAGCCCTGTATATTTGGTTACTTCCGAATGCTTTAACAGCTCCCGAGACATCACCGCAATATCATGCGCCGATGAGAAATGATTAGCTACAGGCAGGCCGTTTGGGTTAGAAAACTGTGTATCGTTCATGCCAAGCTGCTGGGCCCGCTCATTCATCATCGTTACGAATTGCTGCTCTGTACCCGCAAGCTTCTCTGCCATTGCCACGGATGCATCATTCCCTGATGCAAGCGCTATGCCCTTAATCATATCGTCTACGGTCATTTCTTCTCCCGGCTCAAGAAAGATTTGAGAGCCGCCCATAGAAGCTGCATATTCGCTCGTTTGTACCTTGTCTGTAAGTTTAATCTTGCCGTCATCAAGTGCCTCCATAATAAGCAGCAGCGTCATTATTTTGGTGATACTTGCAGGCGGTAGCTTATCATGGCTATTTTTTTCGTAAATAACCGTCCCGCTATCCGCATCCATAAGGATGGCAGAACGAGCTGAAGGTGCTAAATTAGCGTTAGAGGCCTGACTTTGCGGCGCAGGGGTCGGACCGGGAGCTGGTGTTGGCTCCACAGCAGCAAAAGCAGCTGTCGGCAGCACAAGCGCGAATGCAAGAATGATTATACAGAGCTTCATAGTACGATTTACCAACTAAATCTCCTCCTGTAAAAGTTTTGAGAAGCAAAACTTGCTTCGTAAGCATTCGCTTAGTTTTGAGAAGCAAAACTCGCTTCGTAAGCATTCACTTAGTTTTGAGATGCAAAACTTACTTCGTAAGTGTTCTAAGCTGCGCAATTCGCTTATATTTCTCTTTTTAGTGTTGACTCTTAAGTTGGAAATTATTCCATCAGCTAGAGTTAATTGAAACGCAAAAAAATCCGCCCCCAAATTGCGGAGCGGATTTTATAATAAAATATTTAATTATACCTAGTAATGCCTTCTGCTGTTATTACGGATAATAGCAATGGACGAGACAGCGGCTTCTCCGAAGATATCGTATATGCTTGCTTTACTCGCTCAGCAACTGCAAGTGTGGATTCATTTGATTCACGTACATGAAGCAGGGCAAGCGTATCACCAGCATTTACAGGATCTCCAAACTTCTTGCGAAGCGTGACTCCAACGGCGTAATCAATTGAAGCGTCGTATGTCGCCCTTCCTGCACCAAGCAGCATAGCGGCTATCCCCAGCTGTTCGGCTTCAATCGCGTTGACAAAACCAGAGTCCGAAGCTTTCACTTCTACAATGAAAGGCGCTTGCGGAAGCTTAGTTGGATCATCAACAATTGAAGCGTCCCCACCCTGTGCAGTAATAAATGCTTTGAACTTATCTAAAGCAGCTCCGCTTGCTATCTGATCGCGCAGCAGCTGCTTCGCAGACTCCACAGAATCGGATTTCCCGCCTAAGATAACCATATGGGCCCCAAGCGTTAAACAAAGCTCTGTAAGATCCTCAGGGCCATTTCCTTTGAGCGTTTCAATTGATTCTTGTACTTCCAACGCATTTCCGATCGCAAAGCCAAGCGGCTGATCCATATCACTTATAACAGCAGCCGTATTCCGTCCGACCTCTGTTCCGATATCTACCATCGCTTGCGCTAATTGCTCAGAATGCTCTAGTGTTTTCATAAATGCTCCACTGCCTGTTTTGACATCAAGCACGATGGCATTAGCGCCTGCAGCAATTTTTTTGCTCATTACTGAGCTTGCGATAAGTGGAATGGACTCTACTGTAGCGGTAACATCACGTAGGGCATATAGCTTCTTATCCGCTGGCGCAAGATTTCCGCTCTGCCCTATGACGGATAAACCAATATCGTTCACCTGCGTCATAAATTTCTCGCGTGAGAGCTCCGTACGAAAGCCTTCAATGGACTCCAGCTTATCAATCGTGCCGCCAGTGTGGCCTAAGCCTCGACCGGACATTTTGGCAACAGGAATGCCTACGGATGCGACTAATGGCGCAAGGATCAAAGTTGTTTTATCCCCAACGCCTCCTGTGCTATGTTTATCGACTTTAATTCCGCTAATAGGACCAAGATCGACCTGATCGCCTGAATTAGCCATTGCAAGCGTTAAAGCTGCTGTTTCTCTAGGCGTCATCCCTTGAAAAAAAACAGCCATCGCCCATGCTGACAGCTGATAATCCGGGATATCGCCACGAGAATAACCATCAATTAAAAAAGTTAACTCCGAAGCGGTCAGCTCGCCGCCATCTCTTTTCTTCTGTATAAGATCTACCGACCGCATTTGTCCCTCTCCATTCACCATTACGTTGTTGATCCGTTATAATGCGCGTCGCTCCCTCTGCACCTGGACAATAATCTCATCTAAAGTCTGGCTTAGTACAAGCACGTCCAAGTGCTGAAGGCTTTCATTCAATAGAGCTGCTTCTATCATTTTTTTACGCAACTGCTCCATCTGCGTGAGAACTTGCTTGTCCATGTCATTGTCCACTCCATCTTTCTTTGATCATGGACATTATACGACGAAACGTAAAAAAAACACTGTCATATTGAGTCGACGAATATATTACAATTGTGTTACGAATTTGTTACATTTTCGCAATCAATGCATTAACTAGACCTAAAAATTGGGACTTGACACGTTCTGTCGTTTCCATAACTTCTCCATGCGACAGCGGTTGATCCAAAATACCCGCTGCCATGTTGCTAATACACGATATTCCAATGACCTCAATCTCTGAATGACGCGCTGCAATGACTTCGGCAACAGTCGACATTCCGACAGCATCAGCTCCAAGAACCCGCAGCATTCGAATTTCTGCTGGTGTCTCATAAGTTGGTCCAAGCAGACCTGCATACACACCTTCACGAAGTGTAAAGCCTTGCTCTTTTGCAATATCTCTTGCAACAGCGCGGAGACGCTTGCTGTATGCCTCAGACATATCTGGGAACCTTACGCCAAGCTCGTTGTCGTTTGGTCCGATTAACGGATTTTTGCCAGTCATATTCAAATGGTCTGAAATCAACATTAGGTTGCCTGCTTCATAATCCATATTGACTCCGCCAGCTGCATTGGTAACAAGCAATGTCTTCACGCCTAGCGCCTTCATGACACGTACAGGAAAAGCCGTTAGTTCCGGACCATAACCTTCATACATATGAAAACGACCGCGCATCAGCAATACCGTTCTGCCCGAAAGTGTACCAATGAGCAGCTCGCCCGCATGTCCTTCAACAGTGGAAATCGGGAAATGAGGAATATCATGATATTGAATCGTAGTCGCATTTTCCAAATAGTCTCCAAGCACGCCAAGTCCCGAACCCATAATTAATCCAATTTCCGGTCTTTGCTCTGTTTGAGCCTCGATATATTGTGCTGCTTCCTTAATGTTTGCTGCTGTTAGTCCTGCCGAAGTAATTGTTGTCATTCTATTTCCTCCTAAAAGTATGTTCATAAAACGATTTGTACCCATATTTAAAAATAATTACTCATGTTCCCGTGTAATAAGCTCAGACAGGAAGCTGGTTCCGTTAGGAGGTGCTGCAACACCAAAATTATCGGCTATTGTTGCTCCAAGATCTGAGAACGTAGAACGTACTGGGAGAGGCCCTGGCTCGTTAAAAGCAGGACTCACGAGCAATACTGGTACGTATTCACGAGTATGGTCTGTGCCTGGATGTACGGGATCATTCCCATGATCCGCAGTCACGATAAGCAAGTCTCGCTCGCCAAGCTGTTTCTCAAGCAAAGGAATTGCTACGTCGAACTCTTCCAAAGCTGAGGCGTAGCCAATTGGATCGCGGCGATGGCCATAAAGCGAGTCGAAATCTACAAGGTTCGTGAACAGAAGGCCTTTAAAAGGCTGCTTCAGTTGTTCGATCGTTTTGTCGATGCCGTCCGCATTGCTTTTTGTCGGAGTAGAAGCTGTAATGCCTTCTCCGTCAAAAATATCATTGATTTTCCCAATTGCAATGGAATCGAAACCAGCGTCCTTCAACGCATTCAATACTGTTGGCTGTGGAGGCTTCACCGCGTAATCATGACGATTAGGCGTTCGTTTGAAAGCTCCTGGCTCGCCAATATAAGGTCTTGCGATGACGCGCCCTACTGTGAAGCGCTCGTCCATTGTCAGCTCTCTTGCTATTTCACAAGCGCGGTAGAGCTCCTCCAGCGGAATGATGTCTTCATGCGCAGCAATTTGAAATACACTATCAGCTGATGTATAAACAATCCATGCGCCAGTTTCCATTTGCTCGGCACCCAGCTCATCGAGTATGTCTGTACCGCTTGCTGGTTTGTTGCCAATGACTTTTCGGCCTGTTCGCTCCTCGAATGGAGTAAGCAGCTCAGGAGGAAAACCGTCCGGAAACGTTTGAAATGGCACTGTCATTTCTAGCCCCATAAGCTCCCAGTGACCAGTCATCGTATCCTTGCCAACGGACACCTCAGCCATTTTACCATAATAAGCTGCGGGAGCTTCTGAAGATGGACTCCAATCATGGATGCTCGCTATTCGATCAAGCCCCCATCTTCTAAGATTCGGAAGCTGAGTTGACGGTGCTTTTTCTATGATATGGCCTAGCGTATGTGAGCCAAGATCACCGAATGCCTCAGCATCTGGCAGTTCACCTATTCCAACGCTATCCAATACGATTACTGTTATTCGATCAAATCTCATATGTATGACTACCTCCTCTGTAATTGGGATTTATCGATGTCGACCTTTGTTAAGCACGCGGATGAGCTCGGGAATAAACTTCTTTCATTCGCTCATTGGACACTTGGGTATACTTGAGCGTAGATGATATATCCGCATGTCCTAGCAGTTCCTGAACAGAACGAATATCCGCTCCGTTATCGAGTAAGTGTGCTGCTACGGAATGTCTAAGCGTGTGTGGCGTAATCTCTTCTTCAATCCCAGCTTCCTTCGCGTACTTCTTTATCGTCTTCCAAAATCCTTGTCTTGTCAAACGTGTTCCTAGATGATTTAGAAACAACGCCGATTCAGACGCTCTTTCTGTCAGCAATTCATCACGGCCGTATTGCAAATAGTCTACAATTRCCTCCGAAGCTAACTTCCCGAAAGGAACAAGCCGTTCCTTTTGGCCTGTACCCATACATTGAATAAATTCTAGCTGCATATTAACATGCTCAATATTAAGCGAGACAAGCTCTGACACTCTAATTCCTGTTGCATAAATGAGCTCCAGCATAGCTTTGTCACGTTTGCCGGCAGCACTTGAGCAATTCGGCGTCTCAAGCAGCTTATTCGTCACAGAGACGCTTAATATGCTTGGCGGCTTCTTCTCCTGCTTTGGGGCCTCCATATAGATAGACGGATTGCTTTGAATAACGCCCTCTGCAAGAAGAAAGTGAAAAAATGCTCGTACTGACACGATGTGCCTGGATACCGTAGCGGCTTTCCTGCCCTGTTCCTTCAAGTGGAGCATATACCTCGACATGTGATGCCGCTTCACAGCAGCAAGCTCGGTCAAGCCTTGCTGGCCAACATAAGCTATAAATTGATTCAAATCCCGCTCATATGAAGAAAGCGTATTTGCTGACAAACCTCGTTCTACCCGCAAATGTTGAATGTAGCGATTTAAATGAGCCTTCATTGGACTTCCTTTCACGTAAGACACCATTCTAACATGCTTTTCTACAAAAATATTCAACATTCGACTCTATTAATCCTGCTTGAGATCGTTTATCTGCACAACCTTAACAATCCCTTTACTCCCCATACCAATAAAACCAGCGAAGCCGATCAGCAGCATCTTTACTGTCTGGAGAATTAGGGTCCGTCACAAAAACCTTCATGGCATGCCCTCTAGGCTCACGATAAGGGTGTATAGGAGAAATCGCGTCGGCAAGCCAGCGATAGCCCCCTGTGACGACAAAAAGCAAAACTACAAAAACAAAAATAAAGAAAATACGGCTCGTCCATCTCCGTATCGAGAAAACCATGTAAACCAGCCTCCTTCATTAGCCGATACGTTGTCACTTGTCCATCCGTATCACCATATGAGGAGGCAGGTTCTATTATGTCAATCATCCTTCAATTGCTCGTAAGGAACGTTATTCAACAAATTTTCTATTGGCATATAAGGCTGATTAGTCGCTGTAGCAACCGGCTTATACGTTACTTTGCCTGCATGAGTATTCACGCCTTTTTGCAGCGGCAAGCTTTTTTGAACAGCGTTCATGCCATTATTCGCCAAATCAAGCGCATAGGAGCTCGTTACGTTCGTTAAAGCGATGGTCGACGTCCGCGGTACTGCGCCTGGTATATTAGCAACGGCATAATGAACGACCCCGTGCTTCATATAGATTGGATCTTTATGCGTTGTCGGCCGGTCTACCGTTGCAATCGATCCGCCTTGGTCGACTGCTACATCGACGATTACTGCACCTTTTTTCATACTTTGTACCATCGGTTCTGTTACCAAATGTGGTGCGCGTGCACCTGGAATAAGAACTGCCCCTATAAGCAAATCTGCTTTTGCAACAGCCTCTGCAATATGATATGGACTCGACATCAGCGTATGAATTCTTCCGCCAAAAATATCATCCAAATATCTCATACGGTCCGCACTTTTCTCCAAAATAACTACATTTGCACCCATCCCCAGCGCAATTTTCGCCGCATTCGTCCCTACGATACCGCCACCAATAATGACGACCTCTGCTGGTGGAACACCTGGAACCCCGCCGAGCAGCACCCCTCTTCCACCGTTAAACGCTTCTAAAAACTGCGCACCTACCTGCACTGACATTCTGCCTGCCACTTCACTCATCGGCGTAAGCAGCGGCAGGCTGCCGTTTGCAAGTTGTATCGTCTCATAAGCGATACCAGTTACTCCACTATCCACGAGCGCTTTCGTTAAATCAGGGGCTGCGGCCAAATGCAGGTACGTAAACAGCAACAAGCCTTCGCGAAAATAACCGAACTCCTCAGAAAGAGGCTCTTTCACCTTCATAATCATTTCCGCTCGCGTCCATACCTCTGCTGCGGTCGCAACGATCTCAGCACCTTCACGCTCGTAATCGCTGTCTTCAAAACCACTGCCGCTGCCCGCTCCTGTTTCTACAAGCACTTTATGCCCAGATCCTGACAACATCGTAACGCCAGCGGGAGTTAAGGCAACACGGTACTCGCTTTGTTTAATTTCTTTTGGTACGCCTACAATCATGCCCATTTCCTCCTCTAAAGCTTTGTGATTGTTGATGCTTAAATAACCGCTTTCTATGTTGT
>NZ_JBFRDK010000045.1:0-39467 GCF_052113545.1 Paenibacillus sp. TAF43_2 | reverse complement strand
GTGTACACTTATGTGTCTCCCTATTTCATTATTTATAAAACTAACAAGTGCTAGACATATATATTAAGGAATTTTAAAACGTACAGCCATTTCCTTATTCCAACGAAAGAAACCCTATACAATAGATATGTTAAAAATACCTGTTCCATAATCCACCAAAAGGGCTCATCGCAACAATATCTTCTATTTGTCATGTGCCTTACATTTAAGGAGTGATGAATCTATTAAATTATTATACGAAAGTAATATTCCAGAAACTTATAATGATTTTTTACAGATTATTCAACATCAGCGTTATATTTTAAACACTACTAGTGAATAGGTACAAATAAGAATCGGAGTTGCAATTGGATTACATAAAGATTACTTTATCACTCGGGTGCAGGACAAAAAATAGTATTTGGAAAACATCAACTATTTATCAACTTACACATCGTTAACTAGATGTTATTCGAGTTTTTGATATTAAATTCCCGTTCGAATCATACTGCATTTGTATAATGTCTCCATTAGTCAGAGTGATTTCAGTTAATTGACCGTTAATATCATATGAATATTCTATTAATTTAAAATTAAATTTAATCAATAATGGAATACCGAATTGATATAACCCTAAATCACCCTTTAGATTGTTCCCCCATCCCTTTACAGTACTATCTTCCATTACTGCAAACGCATATGTTGATCCTGCAACTATATGGTTTACGTTTTTTAGACCTGCAATTGTCAAAGGTGTCGTTTGTTTCAGACTTGAGGTTCCGTTACCCAGTTGACCATATTCATTATATCCCCAAGATTTTACAGTGCCATCTTCCATTAAGGCCAGCGAGTAGTTCTCTCCCCCCTCTAGTTGTTTTACATTGCTTAGTCCTAATATAGTCAATGGTACAGTACCCGTTCCTGATGTGCCCAGTTGGCCAAGTGTATTATTTCCCCACGCTTTTGCCGTTCCATCTTCTAATATGGCCATTGAGTGAGAAAACCCTACTGATAGTCTCTTTACATTTGTCAAACCATTTATTAACAAAGGTTTATTCTGACTCATTGTGGTTCCATGGCCCAATTGACCAAAAGAATTAAGTCCCCACGATTTCACGGTTCCATCTTCCATTAAGGCTAGCGTGTGTGCAATTCCTGCAACCAATTGTATAACGTTACTAAGACCTGGTACCAGTAAAGGGGTATCCTGACTTGTTAAAGTTCCATTACCCAATTCACCATTACTGTTACTTCCCCATGACTTTACCGTCCCATCTTCCATTAAAACTAGCGAGTGAAAGCCTCCTGCAGCAATTTGCTTGACATTGGTCAAACCTGCTATCGTCAAAGGTGTAGTTTGACCCATACCCCACGACTTTACCGTACCGTCTGCCATTAAAGCTAAAGTGTGATAGGCTCCTAATGCAATTTGCTTAACATTGGTTAAATTAGATATCGTCATGGGTATAGTCTGATTCATATGGGTTCCGCTACCTAATTGACCATATGAATTGTCACCCCATGACTTTACTGTACCGTCCTTCATCAATGCAAGTGTATGAAATCCTCCTCTAACTATCTGCTTCACATTGATTAGACTAGGTATCATTACAGGAGTAGTCCCAATATTTATCGTTCCATTTCCTAATTGCCCAGCGTTATTATTCCCCCATGACTTCACTGAGCCATCCTTCATTAAGGCGATCGTATGATTTAATCCTGCAGCAACTTGCTTGACGTTCGTCAAACTCGGTACAGTCATAGGTATTTGTGAGTATTCCACAGTCCCATTCCCTAATTGACCATTGTCATTTTCCCCCCATGACTTTACCGTTCCATCATTCATCAAGGCAATTGTATAATATCCTCCTCCAACTAGTTGCTTCACATTGCTCAGACCAGGCACTGAAACAGGTGTCCATTGACCTGTTCTGTTTCCGATACCCAATTGACCAAATGAATTATCTCCCCAAGCTTTTATAATACCGTCTTCCATTAACACTAGCGTGTGAGCAGCCCCTGCAACTAGCTGCTTCACATTACTTAGACCAAGCACTGAAACAGGCGTCGTTTGTTTTGTATTGGTCCCAATACCTAATTCACCATTTGTATTAAATCCCCAAGCTTTAATGGTGCCATCTTCCATCAATGCCAACGTATGTGCGCCTCCTGCAACTAGCTGCTTCACATTGCTTAGACCAGACACTGAAAGAGGCGTGATTAGAGTTATTTTATTTCCGACACCCAATTGACCAGATGAATTATCTCCCCAAGCTTTTATGGTGCCATCTTCCATTAAAGCCAAAGAATGCGTGTTTCCTGCAACAATTTGTTTCACGTTGCGCAGACCACGCACTGAAACAGGCGTCAATTGATTTGTTTTTGTTCCGTTACCCAATTGACCACTTGCATTATATCCCCAGGCTTTTATTGTGCCATCTTTCATTAAGGCTAGCGCATAATTCGCGCCTGCTACCAACTGTTTAACATCTGTAAGCCCTGGTACAGCTGTGGGAGTAGGATTATTCTTCAAGGTTCCATTTCCTAATTGACCGTAATAATTGTTTCCCCAAGCATAAACCTTACCTTGCTTTAATGCGTATGAACTAGAAGATAGGGCATTACTTATTAACATGTCACTAAAATCATATGACGCAGCTATACTTGGTCTTGTAAATTGAATTGATGTAAATACTTGCAAAAAAACAACTAAAATCAATACATGGGTAATTAGTCTCGTTCTTTTTCTTTCCAACATGACACCATCCCTAATATTTTTACAGCAATCACTCTGCTAAATAAGGTTATATTAAAATAATGTAAAAAAATAGAGGGTTATTTTGTTATATTTTGTCGATTTTTGTAGGATTAAACTGAAAATTTATAATATATACCTTTGGTTAAATTTAAAGTAAACATTAATCATCGAACCCACTAGCGTTGCATAAATGACTTCGGAATTTTATGCAGCGCTAGTGTAGGTCATAATTGGAAACTATCTTACCTCAAATAAAATCTCTGTATTACTTTAAAAAAACCTCTCCGCAGCACCCTGCAGAGAGGTTCCCTCTAATAAAATATCTTCTCATCCCGCTTATCCTTAAGTATTTCCACMGCTTCCCGGAACCGCAAAGAGTGTATAATCTCGCGCTCCCGCAAATACTTCAAGCTATCCTGCAGATCCACATCATCCGTTAGATCAATCAACCACTGATACGTCGCCCTAGCCTTCTCCTCCGCCGCTATGTCCTCATACAGATCCGCGATCGGATCGCCTTTCGCTTGAATATAGGTAGCCGTAAACGGTACGCCTCCCGCGTTCTCATAAAACAAAGCACTGTCGTGGGCCACATAATGAGCACCTAGACCAGCAGCCTTTAACTGCTCAGGCGTTGCATCTTTTGTCAATTTATATATCATTGTAGCAATCATTTCCAAGTGTGCAAATTCCTC
Organism: Paenibacillus sp. TAF43_2; assembly: GCF_052113545.1. Lineage (NCBI taxonomy): Bacteria > Bacillati > Bacillota > Bacilli > Caryophanales > Paenibacillaceae > Paenibacillus > Paenibacillus sp. TAF43_2. The sequence continues at coordinate 36,035 of NZ_JBFRDK010000045.1, read as the reverse complement.
AGTGCCTATATCTGTTAGCAATCCAATGACTTTATCCGGAATCGTGTACCTCTGGTTTAAATACCGAAGCGCTGCTGCAAGCTCACCGTCAGCACCGCCATATTGCTCCATTAGAAACTTAGCCATCATTGGATCGCATTTATTTACGCGAACGGGATATTGCAGTTTTTTCTCATAAACCCACATGTACGGTGCCTCCTCTAGTTTTCCTACTAGCCCTATCCACTATTTATACCTGCCACGGCCATGGTGTATCATTCCATGACCAAGGGTTGGTGGAGAAGCTTTGGCCAAAATGCTTTAAAGGCCCGTACTTCGATTCATACTGCTGTACAATAGGCAATCTTAGCTGTGCGAACTGATTGTATTGATGTATGGCATTGGAATCTGTAGGATGAGTATCCAAATATAAATTCAGCTCCACGAGTACAAAATCTACCGCCTGCAAATCATGCAGCAGCTTGTAATACTCTTCATCAAGTATGATCGCCACCGTCAATCACCTTCTTCCTGTCTGTCGTTTTTCGGATCATATGGGCTATACAACATAGGCCAGAGTGTACCATATCTCAATGCTTCATGAGGTGAAAACTGAGGTAAATTGGGCGGTTGAAAGGTAATAAATAATTGAGGCGGCATGCTGAAGCTTTTTACTTTTATAGGCGGGCAGGGATCTAAAGGGCTAATAAACGGCTTATAATAACGCACCTGATTATTCACGCAGATGTCTCCTCTCGGTATGCTCTTCAAAAAAGTATATGTATAAGGGCTTGGTCATCATGACTAACCATTCATTGAATGACGCTGTACCGGTACAGTCTTTGCATTTCAACATTGTTCTCTAGATCTTTCTCGTTTAGGATGTGATAAAGGCAATTAAATAAAGAAGCTCAAAACCATGTTTGAGCCATAGAGGTGAATCGTTATGGAACCGTTGACGAAAGAAGAAATAAAAGCTTATTTAAGCAGGCTTGGCATCTCAGAAATTCAGGAGCCAACCAAGGCATTTCTATTTGAGCTTCATAGAGCCCATGTAAGAGTTTTTTCTTGGCAAACCATTGATGTTTTTGCAGGTAAGCCCGCAGGGATTCACATCAAACAATCCGTCCCGCTCCTTATCCATGGCAGAAGCGGATATTGTTTTCATTTAAATGGCGCATTTAGCCATCTTCTGCGTTCATTAGGCTACAAGGTTTCATTCCACCGGGCTGGCGTACAGCCACTAGGTGCCGAGCCTCGTATAAACTCGTTTCACCTTGGACTAACCGCTCACTTGTTGAACGAAAACAACGAAGAAGAGAAATGGATTATTGATGTTGGATTAGGCGATATGCCTTTTGAGCCGCTGCCTCTTCTTGCTGGAACGTATAACCAAAACCCTTTTATTTATAAAGTAACAGAATCTCTTGTTGTTCCAAATGGATGGCGCTTAGAGCATGATCCATCTGCGTCATTTGTTGGCGTGGATTATGATTCTACCGTTTTGGCGGATATGACAGAGTTTGAGCCCAAGCATGAGCATTACAGCCGCTCCGCAGAATCTCCATGGATCAATATATTTTTAATTCGAAATAGACATGCTGGCGGAAGCAATGAAATAAGGGGCTGCATTTGGAATGAACGAGGAACTGACGGTGTGAGGCAGACAGAATTAGTGAGTCAATCCCAGTGGCTCGAGGTGTTGGGTGAGGTTTTTGAAGAAAAACTCGTCAACTACAGCCGTCAAGAGCGGGATGAACTATGGAAAAGAATACAGCTTGCTCATGAACAATGGAAAATAGCAAAAGCCTCATCATCATAACAAAAAAGGCTTTTACTATCTCCTTATATGTGTCCTAATCAAATAAACCTCAGAGAATTCTGAGGTTCATTTGACTATAAGTGGTATAAGAACTCCAACCGCTAAGCTTCCGCCGTACTGAATCTTTTGGCATTTCTTGCGCGGGCACGCTCGATTTCGACCTCTCGATCACGCGGCTCAGCTTGGGTAACTAGCGTGTCGAGCAATTTCTGAGCAGCCGCAGCCACCTCTTGGATCGCAACATTGAATGCTTCTTCATTGGCTTTCGATGGCGACTGATATCCCGATAGCTTTCGAACAAACTGGAGCGAAGCGGCAGCTACTTCCTCTTCTGTTGCCGGTGGATCGAAGTTAAATAACGTTTTAATATTTCGGCACATCACGCTCTTCCTTTCAACATTTTATTTTGCCTGACATCTCTAGTTGCAAGCAAATACAAGCCTTTTAACTTCGATAATAGCTCTTCTATATAAACTTTTCAAGCGATAACAACTACCAAGCATTTGTCATAACTATCGGTTTTATCTCCCCGTCAGCAATAATCATTTTATCTATACAGAGCATACGATTACCCGCTTCAGGGTCACCAATAATACGGCGATGATAAACAATGAGCCATTCATCACTCTCAGGCAAATGAAGGAACCCATGATGTCCTGGCCCTTCCGCAATTGGCTCTTGTCGCTCAAGCACGATGCCCTTATTTTCGAATGGACCCAAAGGATTCTCACTCACGCCATACGCAACGCAATAAGAACCGTTCACCCAGTCTCCTTGCGACCACATGAGGTAATACAGTCCATCGTTCTTTATCATACAAGGTCCTTCAACATAACCATCAGGCGTAATGGAGAGAAAGGTTTCTCCATTTTCAAGTGGAATGAACCCCGTCATGTCATCATTCATTTTCGCTACATTGCAATGACGCCAGCCGCCATAATATAAATAGATCGTACCATCATCATCCTTGAACAAATGAGCATCAATCGGCTGAGCGGAATGAATGAATCGATCAATGAGCGGTTTTCCCAGATATCCTCTGAATGGTCCTTCAGGACGGTCAGATACGGCTATCTCCAAACCGCCGATTTCATCGTTGCTTTGGATATCGTTTGTTGCAAAAACCAAATAATATTTTCCTCGTTTCCGGATAATCGTAGGTGCCCAAACCGCTCTCCACATCCATGGAAAGTCTAACATTTCAATAATGCTCTCATGCTTCTCCCAATGGATCAGATCGCTTGAGCTGAACGCATCCAAATTCAATTGCTTCGTATATTCCGTAATGGACCTGGTCGCATAAATCCAATGCTTGCCTTCATACGTTCTCGCTTCAGGATCAGCATACCAGCCTGGGACTATCGGATTATTAATACCTTTCATCGAAAAACAGCTCCTTGTTCGTGTTGTAGTACCGATATTGTAAAATATTGCAGACCCTATGTCTCTATCATAAATTCAACTTTCCTATCCACTTTTATGACATAAATCATTTTCATCATTTTAATAGCCGATTAGCTAAAAAGAAAAAAAGGGTCGTCCCAGCAGTAGTAAAACTACTAACGGAACAACCCTTTCCTATTCTTATAAAAACGTTGCTTTGTTTATGGCGCAACAACACGCAGAACGGAAATCTCATACTTCGATTCACCGACTGTGACAATGCTTTTCTCCGGTATATCAACCTGCTTACCGAGGTTAACTACAACCCGGTTCGTATAGTCTGCTTCATTTATTGCAGTATTGCTCGGTTGCTCCATCTGAGAATCGGTAGCTGTCGGCAGTGAATCAGTTTCAGCCGGCGTTGGCGTCGGCGCTGGCTTATCGGATTCTTTGGCAATCGAATCCGTTGTTTCCGACGTCTGTGACGAGCTTTCAACTTGATTCCCTTCCGTGCTGCTATTCCCTGTATCCGCTTTGCAATCAGATGCAACTTCAAGTGTGGCGTACGCAACCGCTTCTGCACCCGGCGTTTCTACCGTCAATGAGCTAGGCTTAAACAGTCCGCAGGCTGCTGCTTCCTTAAATGCGAAGACGAGGGTGGTGGCAGCCTTCTTCCCCTCTGTTGCAGCATTTTGCTCCACGTATACGATTGTATCCGGCTGGGTAATGCTCGGTTCAGGAGTGGTCTCAGGCAATACAGCACCACCAGGCTTCACATCATCCTTGCCGCCGAAGGCAAACATGATGCCGGCTACGATTAGTACAATACCTATAACCGATAACGATGTTATAAACGTCGATTTACGATTCCTGCGAAAAAATTTAGTCAGCGGTGAGGATAGCTCGCGCTCCGCTTGTTTATACACACCTTTAAGAATAGGACCTGCTTTGTCAAAATGCTGCTTCCAATTGGCTCGTTTCTTAAATGCATCCCGGTCATGTTTTGTGAAATAGCTGACTACTGCAGTTACATAGGCAGGGACAAAACCTCTCGAGCGCATGAAACTAGGATGTTTTTCTGCCCATCGGAAGAACAGGTATACCGTATCTTTTTGAGCCGCATTTTGCTGCAAATAGTTAAGGAGCGCGGCATAATCCACTGATTCCATATCCGAGCTGCGAAGAAACAATAGCACGAGACGCGGAAACTCAGCTAACTCCAGCTGATTGGCAAGCAATCGGCGACCAACGAGCTGCACCCGGTCAATCTCTGCTGGGGATAGATTTTCGAATAAATCTACCGTTGGCTCCGGGAATGCGAAGCATTCGTAAAGCGCCTGCAGCTCAAGCGCTGCTGATTTCTGCCTCGGATCGTTCAGCTGTCCATTCCATTTTTTCAGCTGCTCCTTTGATTTGAGAAACTCACCCAGCATGAGCTGATCCTTCGTCAATCTTTCCATATCAAGTTCAATTAACATTGCTCGATAAGCCGCAAGCTCGAGCTCCGTACAAAACTCTACCGCATCATGAGATGGCAGCTGTTTTCGCACGCCAAACTTGCCTTCACTTGCTAAGCTGCGCAATTGCTCAAGCGCTTTGCTCGTCGCTGGCAGCGAGTGGCGCTCCCGTTTCAGCTTCTCGATGAGCTGCTGGCGGACCAGCACAAAAAAGTCTTCATCACCGTACAGCTTAGGATGAGCATTGCCCCACTGCTCAATGAGCTGCAGAACACTTTTGGCTCCAGCAGCTGCTTTAAGCTTTTGCCCGAGGAATGGAATAAATAAGTTTGCACTTAGCTTCGCATCTACTAAGACTCTTGTGAAAAAAGCTATGCTAAAGGCAGGGTTGCTTTCAACTGCCGCATAGAAGGAAGCCGCTGCGTCTTGCTCACTCTGCTTTCTTGCATTTAGCAATGCTAAAATGAAAAAGGAAACCAGCTTATTTTCGATATGTTTGCCTTCAATTTGATAGTATTGTGTAAACACATCTACAATGAAGGTTTCCGGCACTACTCCTTGCCTAGCACGGTCAAACTCAAAATCAAATCGAGACAGAAATAAATCATTCAAGCGCACCTTGGCATCCAATGCGCCGGATGGCTGCAAATAATCCATCAAGCTCCGCATTACCGCGCTTTTATGCGATTCATATAACTTTTCGTTGCCTTCCTCGATTTGGTAAACGACGCATAGCTCATGATAACTGGCTGCTGCGAGTTCGCGCTCCTCCCCCATATCTGCCAGCATCAGCTCAGCGAATTGAAAGAAGCTATCCGTACGGTCAGGACGATCCAAGTTATCCCATGCAAAATCCAAAAAAGGCTGATCTATACCGTCCAGATCAACATTCATCATTCGGTCGTTGCCGAAATCAAACGTAAAATCCTTCTCGATGCTGCGATCCCCATGGCGGAGGCTTCCTTGCTCTACGAACGTAAGATGAACCGATTTGCGGCTTACCGGCTCTTTCGCATAGGTGATGAAACCAAGCTGTTTGCGGAAGGCGTAGGGTAAACTCGCATATAGCACACCAAGCAGCTGTTTTGCCTTGTCCGGCAGCTGTTTGATTGGTACATCAAGTGAAACATAGATCTTTTTCTTACCCCCGACTGCTGCCATTACCGCATAGAGCAGCTGTTTAAACGATTTTTCTGAAATGTTCAGCAAAGAAAGGATGGAACGTGCAGACGGCTTAATCGCTGCAACACTTTGAATCGGAAGCTCTAGCAGCTCTGCTATTTCCGTACCGCTGTCAATATTATATTGATCTGCGAAAGCGGCTTGCAGCCAGTTCATATAATCACTTGCAGGCTTGCTGCTATGACCGCTTGGAATAATAAAGTTATGCGTAAAAAACGCGCTGCGCAGACCCGTGAAGTCGGCTGCCTGATAAACGCTTCTGCCAAGCAGCACATCGCCATTATCCAAATGAAGCAAGTGCATCGTCTCTGGATACGCGGAACCGTCCTTCTCACCGCGGGTAGCCAGCTCAGTCGGGGCATCATAAACACAAAACGGATGAAGCACTTTTTTGACAAATGATGCTTCCAAACCGCTTGATTTGGCGATCGTGTCATAACCTTCCGTGGATCTGAAAATGCCGCGTCTTTCCCGTGCATACATCTGCTGCTGAATCATCCTGCTGGGCGTAGAATCGCGCACTATTCTCTTCTCCCCTCAATGAAGTTCAGCTTATAAAGCAGCCAAATGAAGGGCTCGTCTACCCGAATGGGACTGACGACGGTTTGCAGCTTCTGATCGACGGGATTGCTGCCGAGTGCGGAAACCGCATAATAAGCCGTATCCTTAAAATAAACATCCATCGTACCTTTAAAGGGACGATCAACCTTCTCGATGAAACGGCGGATTTCACCATCAATATTTTCAAACTCGGTCAGGTTAAAATAATTGCGATGCACCATGTTGTTGAAAATATTGCTGTTCGATTTAATATATTCACCATCTTCATCCTTTAGCGAATGAAGCATATCGCTCTTCGTTAAAACGACGGCAGTCGGAATATCCGTTTTGTTGTTTTCCTGATAAGCAATAAAGTCGCCAAACATCGTCAGAACAACGTCGCGCGGCTCGTCGTATTGGGAAACCCAAACACCTGGCTTATCGCCCAGATTCATTCTAATTTTCTCGCGAATGGAGCGAATTTGCAGCGGATCTACCATCAGCAAAATGCCTGCTGAATTTTTGATATGCTGACCATGCAAACCAAGATAATCCTGCTCTACCATACCCTCGCCAGCGACATCAAAAAATACGAGTGTGAGCGGTGGCTTCGATTCATCTTTAAAAACAAATTGAAAAATAAAAGGCTCCTGCATCTTTTCCTTTTGGGTAGACGCAAGCAGATCGCCGCGCTCAAACAGCGGCTCCTCGTAATAGGTTCGGAATTTCCGGCTAATTTCAGCGTTAAGCGGCATGCAGGCTGCATTAAAATGGTCCGCTGTCGTGTTCTGCAGCGTATGTATCAACGCGGTCATATACACCGACTTGCCTACTTGTGAAGCGCCAATGATTGAAATAATATTGCTCGGCACCTTGCCTGCCGTTACTGGAATTTCGTTGTGGCATTTTGGACAAAGTCTTCTGCGTGTCAGCTCGCCATAGCGGTCATTAATTCCAATCAATACATGGTCTGAGTAAATCCGATGCTCTTCAGGCACGTCGTTTGGATAGAGCRCCGCTTCCATATCGTGTACAGAATCAAGGCCAAAACGCTCACGATACTTATTCAGCTCATCATCTTCTCCAAGCGCATAATCCTCATCATCCTCACGGGAATGCGAAGCGCGGAACACAACCTCATCCGGTGTAAATTTACTAAAACAATAAGGGCAAACAATATCATAAAACAAAGGCCTTTGCTTTGCTTCCGGCTTTTTCTTGAAAAGATCGAAAATACCCATGCGATCTTCCTCCTTTATACTGAAATCAATTCGTACATCTGTCCAGACGTTCGGCCATCCGTGAAAAACAATCGTATAAAATCCTGTTTGCCAACCTCAATGGCAGGCAAAACGGTTTTTCCAGCTGCGAAAGGCGCAACGAACGGATACAGCATGCCGTCTTCTTTATTCGCAGGGTAGCTGCCCTGCTTTTTCACATAACAAAGTACGTCTTTCCCAATCGGTACCTCTGTTGAAACTTGAATTTGAATCGTTTTGAACTTTCTGAACAAACCGCTCTTATTTGTAATCGAATAATGAATTTTAGCTCGGCCAGCACTTATTTCAATGCTGTTCTCGTGATTAGGCTGAAGGATGAGCTGAGGACCGCCGCTCCCTTCCAGTGCGGCATATACCGTAAAGACAAAACGTCCGATGCCCTCTAATCGGCTATGATAGCCATTATTCGCTTTGTATTCTGCCTTCGTGTACAACTTGACAGTTCCTATATCCACGGGGCTTTCCGCCGCCTGCTCAGCCGGCGTTTTCCCAATGTAGACCGCTTCTATACCGCCCGGCCAAATCCAGCGCAGCGTGCAGCGGTCCTCCTCGAGCACGCGAGTTAAACCGCTGATGATCGGAGAACCATCCTCTGCATCGATAAACCGCATTTTATATCCGCCTCCCGCATCGTTTAAAATCCATGACTGCGGCTGTCCTTCGTCCGTTCGCCTAACGCCTTAGTGGACTGATCTCTATTGCTGTTTTTTCTGCCGCCATCATAACGGTTTGTACTGTTATTATCCCTTATCGGAACAACAAGTGTGAAAATGCTAATAATGGCTGCCAGGACAAGAACAGCGAATAGACGTGATAAACCGTCAGAGAGCATATCCCCGGACAAGCCGGAGTCCAAAATGAAGCCAGCCAGCAAACCGCCTACAATACCGCCCGCCCCAAAGCTTAATGCCAAAAACCGGTTGTCGAAAAACAATCCAAGCGACATCCCTAAAGCTGCACCGATAATGGCTAATGATAAAATACGAAGCAGTGTATACAGCGTACTGTCCGCAAGCGATCCCGTTCTTTCGGTTAAGAGCGTCCGATTATCGATTGTATTGTAAATATTTTGGAATACGAGCGCCAGTCCGTTCGCTTCCGACACATCATAATAGCTACCATTGGTGGAATCGGCTATTTGCTGCAGCAAGGCAGAGCCTTTGGAATCTGCAACGCTAAGGCCTACCGTATTAATAACAATTTGCTGCTCTTGGAATTGTGCAATTTGCTTATTGATATCGGATTCGCTGAAACCGTCTGACAACAGAATAACCATTGTCCCGCGCCCAGCCTTTTCCTTATCCTTAATCGTCTTCATTGCTTCGCCAAGCGCTAGACTAAAATTTGTACCGCCGTCCGTCGGCTCAAGTGAGTCGATTGCGGCATTTACTTTATCTTTCTCTTCCTGTGTGCTTACTTTAACAAAGGGCTGAATCAATTGTGCTGTATTGTGAAATGCAACCACCGCCACACGCTTATCGCTTTCCATGTTTTGAATCAATTGCTTCGCAGCCGAATAACGCTCGTTATCAGGATCGGTCTCCAGCATGCTTCCTGAATTATCGATGACTAGCACAATATCCTTTACCTGCTTCGCACCGCCAAAATGTGCGCCGTAAATAAATTGCAGCAATCCGCCGACTGCAAACAGCAGAACTAGCGTCGCCGGTACGAGCAGCTGCCACGATAATCCGGTATAACGCTGACGCCACGAAGTTCCGTTCAAACGAGGCGATATCATTTCAGCAATCAGGCAGGCCAGTCCAATGCATAAAGCAAGAACGCCAAAGTATAGCCCAACGACGGCAAAGCGCGGCCAGATTTCCGACAGCGCCCCCAGTATGATTTCCCCGATGACGAATCCTACTGCACCTCCTATCAAGCTGAACAGTAAGAGAAGCCCATTTATTTTTCGTTGCATAATAACAGCACCCTTTCTACTTGCTAGTGGACCGCAGCAATTGTTGATGTATATCGGTCAGCGAAGATCAGGCAGCAGAGCAGGATCAAGCGTGTGAAATTCGTACCCATTTTGCAAATAGGTCTCATAATACACTTTGCCGTTTCGATAATACATCAAATCTTCTAAATGAAAGCCGCCCATAATATTCAACTTTTCTACACCGCTGCTGCGCTTCTCATGTACACACCCCAGCTTGTAAATGCGTGAAGATTCGTCAACGCCAAGTGCATATCGGATAAACTCACTCTCGCGATCTCCGAACAAATACTTTTCCTCATAACGATGCTCATGTGTATAGTCGAGAAGACGAATATGAACGACTGCATGCTCTTCCAGAGTCCGGTATAATCGGTTGAATAGCTCGTCCCTTGATAAAGCTTTACGATTGCTGTATGCAACGGATACATTTGCACGCAGCAGCAGCTCCTCCTCGAAGGTCTGTGCAAAAGGCTCTGCTGTCAAAATGTACTTTCGGCAAATCTCCATTAATCGCTCCAGAAACGCGGAATCTCCCTGCTGCAGGAGCTCCGTCATATTGCCGAGAAACCGTTCCTCAAAAAATATGAATGCGCCGCGTTTCTCTTCAATATCCTTCATGACAGCCGCAGTCACTCGCTCATAATACTCGAAGATGTTCTGTCCGATATAATCATCCGCTGAACGGATACTGTGCTGAGCCGCCGCATTCAGCGTTTCCTCTAGCAGCGCCATCTGTTCTACGCGAATACGGTATTTCTCATGAAGACGCTCCAAGTCAGCAGCAAATTTGCGGTACAAAGCAAGCTCAGTCTCAAGTCGTAAAAGCTGCCATTCCAGCCGGTACACCGCATCAAAAAAAGCGCGTATAAAGGATCGAACATTTTGCTTGTCCATAAATGGAAGACGCTGAAATTTCAAATCATCCACACGTTGTTCGCGGATTCGACCCAGCTCATCCTGAGCAATATCAATCTCTCTGACCAAATCGCGCATTCGAGCGCGAACAGCTGTCATGACGCTGTCAGCCTCATTTTTCTCGTCTGTCCATTTGGCAACCTGGAAGAAGCTAAACAATGGCTGATCTTTCATATTACGGTTTACAATGGCTCGCAGCTCATCTGAAGCCTTCACATAATCTAAGTTCACCTCAGCTGAACTAGTGAAATGCTTACGGAAGAAGGTGGTGCAGCCATCTCCGAACAAGGCTTCCTCTGCCTCGCGCAGCGACATGCGCCGCAGTTGATCATAACGAATGTTGTTCGTCAGAAGACCCGACATATCGATGAGACTGTCCTCGCTTGGCATCAGATCGAGCATTCTAGTGTCCATCGCAGCTGCATCCAGCCCGAAGAAGGACAGCTTTTCCTTGCTGCTCTGCAGGTCAGCAATTTCCAGCCGCTCTTTTATTTGTTTAAAGAAATGATAGAGGACGGTTAACGCAATCGAATGATTCGGTCGTTTCACCTTGGACAAGCCCGCTGACACGAACCCCTGTCTTCCGGATTCCGTCATGAGACTGTTTTTGAAAGAAGAGTTGTTGTAGCTTACGTCACTCGATTGTACCTGTGTTTCCTTTCTCCTCCTGTTTTTCAACAGCAAAATATTGCAAATGATTTCATAGTTATCCTGCATCCCGTTAAGCGTTGTAATTCCCCGCTCATTGCGATCAGATAATACATAAACAAGATCAAATAATGGCGATGCCTTGTGTGTGACCGGAATAGATAATCCATCACCCGTCACCTGAAGCCTCGCCGAAAAAGAATAATCCGGCCGCTGCATTCCATCCAGCTCGCGCAGGAAGCTGATTCCCGCTGCGCTTGCCAAACCAAACGTCTCTGATTGCTCACGTTCATTAATTAAAGCGTATAAATCCATTTGAACGGATTTAAACAGCTGCAAAAAAATCGATTGAGCAAGCAGCGATATTTCTGGAACAAGCACGTTTAAGGGATCATCAACCCTTGTAATGACAGCAAGATGAAGGCGATCGAAAGATGCGTACAATCGGCCGTAATCAGCAATTGTATCGCTAACCTGACGCAGCGCCCGGTTGAGATCCGCTAGATGGCGCCCTTCCTTATGAAATGCGGTGCCTATATCTTTGCGTTTAGTGCGATTATCCGTTTTGCCATCTACAACATCCGTAAGCGCTACCCTCGTCACCTTCGGGACAGATCGATTACGATTTGCCCCATGGTAAGACGATGCTTTATAACCTGCACTTCCAGAGGCAGCATTTGCTTCACTCGACGAGACATGGAAATAAATAACGCCGGCATTGTTGTCCCATTTCAGTTCATTGGATTGAATCATAGGTTCAATCGCATGTCCTGCCTCATCTCCGATATATAGAAATACGGTTGGATAGTGAATGCTGCTTTGATCATCCTCAAGGCCGCTAAGCTTCTGCTCAGCAGCCGAATAGTCGCTTGCATATAAATCCAACAATTCTCTCATCGTTATTTCAACTTTCTACGAATATCGTTAAGTTTAGTAGACATTTCCCGGTAGAACCGGTGCATTTCCTCTCCATTTGCCAGCTCAACCTTCTCGTATTCGAGACGCTCGCGTGCATCAAGGAATGTGCCGAACAGCTCCTCCAGCTTGGCTAACAGCTTTGAAGTATCCTCCGTTGCAGTCAGCTCCGTGACTCTGCGCTCCGCTTTGCGTCTAAGAACGCTGCGGTTTTTCTCATCCAGCTGACGGAAGCTCTCAAACACCTCAAACTCGACATAGCTGCTGCTTTTCATTAAATTGGCGAAAGGCGGCCATGCTTCTTCCTCTGGCTCGCGATCATAAACATACAGGGCACCTTTCTTGCAAATGGTCTCTGTGTATAGCGCCTCGATAAACTGATCCAGCAATTTCTCATCATCTTGGTGCTGCATAAGCAGCTGCTCAAGCTCGACTAATTTTACAGAGATGGATTCATACTTCGCCAATTCCTCACGAACCCGTCTTAGCTGCTCCGGCGAACGAATGAGATTTTCTTGTGCAAGCTCCTCTGTAAAGCTGCCGAAAATATCCTTTGTCGATTCAAGCTCCAGCCCCTCGGATAAAAGGCGCTTCAGCTCATTTACTGCTCGCTTAACTTCACCTAAATTCGGCTTCGCGCTATCAAGCTGCATATTGAACGGTTTTAACGCATCCGACAACTGGAATGGCTTCGTGAAGCGAACGGAGTAACGGCTGCTCGTGTTATTGTCTATGCCCTTCTCTTCAATAATACGGAAGCTCTCGGCTTTGACAAACTCAGCACGAACCCTCGCATTATAGCTTCTCACACGTGGGTTGACGTATGTGTCGCCCCATGATTTCTCTGGAATCGGCGAAGGCAAATAGGTCCAGTTGACACGATCAGTCTGCACCAAATGACGGCCGATGCCTTCCTTATCGAGAATCGTCCGTTCATAGCTTTCTTCATAAACCTTCAGCGGCGTATAAACAAACAAAGGCACACCATTTCTCGTATTCAGCCAAAAAATCCGGTTTTTCACTTCACTTTCCTTTATCGTAAAGTGGGATTTGCCTATCGAGTTATTTTGATAGTTCCTAATCCCTCTCAAAATGCTCGGCGCCTGCACAGGCACGGACACAAACCCCCATGAAGGGACATGCAAATTGCCTGAGCTGTTGCTGAGATGGAATACGGGCACAGCTTCCTCATCAAGCTTGCTAGCGATATGACGCTCAACAAACTTCTCAATCGATTCATCGTTCCCGTATTTCATAACTAGGAATTCTTCCATTGATTTCGTAATTAAATCGCCGAATTTATTCGTCAAAAACTCTGAAATCGAGCTGACGATATCTATTTCCTGCTCTTTTACCCAAAGATTCGAATGGTCTAGAAGCTCCTGCGTAAAGTCGCGGATCAGATCATCGCCGTCCTTCTTATCCATTAAACGGCTGATAACGTCGGAGATGTCTGGAACGCCTACGATATTCCAATAATAAGTTTTGTTTCCTTTATGATCCGCTTGTTCCTCACCGCTTGTCAGGATTTCACCATTTTTGGCAAAGATCGAGTTAAGCACATTCAAAATTTCAGTAAATACGTTATAAATGCGGTTATTCTCGTTGTTCAGCAGCTGGTGGAGATCCTCATAAAATTCAATCAGTTGCTCCATTCGCTCAACGTCAGCAAGCAGCCAGTACTCATTTATTTTTGCTTCGATATAGTTGTTTTTCTTCTTATCCTTGGATACGAACGCGCTCTTCGCATCGCCCATACGCTCATTGGCTTGCTCTCTAGCTGCTTCGATCTCTTTAGGAAGACGTGACAGCCCCTCACGAAGCGTCTCAATATAAGAGAGYAGCATCTTCAGCAAGCAGAAGCCTTTCTCGGTATGCAGGAGACGGGATACATAAAATGGCCCTTGCTCTGGATGGAGAAATGTACGACGAATTTGATCGGTAAATTGTCCAACAATTTCGCCTGGCAGCTGTTTTTTGGCCTTAATATATTCCTCGCGCGCACGAGCCAAAAAGTTTTGCTCCAGCTCCGTATCCATGTTCACGGCTTGCATTTTCACCACGTTATTGTAGCTGAGGCGCTCGCTGTTCTCGAAGCCTGGCAGCGGCTCAGGAACTCGTGAGTCAAAGGTTTTCATCATCGTTTCGAGATCAATGCCAAGCTTGCGGGCAAATTTCTCTACATCGTCCTGACTTGGCGCCTTTTCAAACATCTTGTCCATTTTGTTGAAAAGCCGGTAAGCCAAATAAGTCGTCATTTCCTCGATTGGCAGTACCGCCGAAGAAGCTCCGATAATGTTGTAATCGTAGTTAGCCGGGTACATTTTGTTCATTTGAGCAATATTGGTCCGAATGTTGCTAATATAATCGTGAATAGCGAATTCCTCGCCGGATTGTTTTTCCTCGCTGGAAATAAAGTTCGTAATATTCTCGGCCGTTACATTCATGCAATAATCATAAGCATTTTCAAGCAGCTTGCCCTCAGCGTTTGTAGCCGAGATGAGATGGCATAAATTAAACGGTGGGAGCGGCGAATTAACGTTTAGTATATTGCCATATTGCTGCGTAAACCGTTCACCACGGCTATCCACATTCATCCAATAGTCCAGTTCCTTCAGTGCAGCATAGCCATTTTTCTTAATGTACTCACGCGTATGGTCGCTCAAGCTTTTGCTTGCAAGGTTAATATCTGGCGTAAACAAATAACCAAGCGTATTAACGCGGTCAATGCCGGCTGATCCATGATCACGCTCTATAATTCCTCGAACGATATATGAGATATCGAGGAAGCAGCCGCTTCCTGTTCCGCCAGACAAGCCGGTTAGCAGAAACACCATCAGCTTTTTGTTCGTCCCGACGGATAACGTCTTAATTTTTTTGTCGATGCTTTGCACCACTTGATTGATCTTCGTAAACAGCAGAAGCCGACCTGCTTGACGAACGCCAGCTGCACCATTCATGCCATCAGTTATGCTCAGCTCTGGCGACAGCCAGTCCGTGATGTACGGCTCCAAAATGCTGCGATTTTGCAGTAGTCCTCCAACCTCGGCATTAGATAGCAGCACAAATTCATTAATAGGATCAAGACCGATCCCTTTATACTTTTTATTGCGATCCTGTTCATTCGTTTCAAAAGCAAGAAATTCAACATTATCAGGCTTCTCGCGTTTTCTTTTGGAAACGGGGTCCTCAGGAAGCTTAAAGCGGCGATTGATCTGGTATTTTAGGCGCAGAAGCGCATCAATACCGGTACCGCCAAGTCCAATGATCAGAATGGGATTATCGATGGTGTCTACCCGAATTTTCTCGCTGACAATACCTCCGCCAAGCGAAACGTCAAGCTGCTGTATGTGTTCTCTTACGATCGGTTTCATTTTTCATTACCTCCAGGGCTCTATTTATACGAGATATTCAATGAATATCGTTTTGTCTATTTGTTTCAATGAAACCGTAATGCGGTCTCCGCTTTTCATTTCGAGTGCACGCGTCGCATCCACTGCTCGTCCGGATTTCTCAATCGTGCAGGAGGAACCATTTTGCAGAACGATACGATCATTGCTTCCCGGCTTGAAAATGACCTTGTCGGTTTCCTTCAGCTCAGGCGCTAGCTGCAACAGCTGGTGAAGCTGCAATTTGCCTTTGAAGGCTGTCAGCTTCTTGTACTGCGGCGACGTTTTGTCACCTGTATTCTCATCTCGAATTTCAATGACGAGTTGGCCAACAAACCCACGGTTCGCTTGTTTCAGCACTCTTAATATAAAGTAAGCTGCTGCGAGCAATGCCGCTAGACCTATAACGCCAATTACAACAGGTACAACCGGGAACGGCTTCTCTTCTTTATCTGGCTCAGGCTTTGGCGTCTGCCCCGTTGTCCCCGCCTTTGCCGAAATTTTAACCGCATCGGTCTCTCGGAAAAAGCTTTTCTCTTTGGCCTTCACTATAATCTCATAGTCATGCTTATCAGGTATTTTGTAGGAGCCTGCAAAATGGTCGCCAGCATTCTCCATCGGTATTTCCTCGGTTTTGCCCGTGTCTAAGTCTTTAACGAGTAAAACCGCGCTCATGTTGCTGTACTGGGAGGTGTCTTCCAGTTTTTTTCCGCCGCTTACGAGATAAGAATTGATCGTCACCTTGTCGCCCTTGGAATAGGTCGTAGAGGCTAGTGGATCCATAGCAAGACTTAAGTCATAGTTGAAAATAAGATTAATGTCGATTTTCTCGCGATTCACGCCTTTGATTTGAAGTGTCCAATCGCCTTCCGACGGCTTTAACAGCTTCAGCAAGGAATAGCTCTTCGAGCTCGATAGCAAGACGCCATCCGAAGGAATAGGAATAGCGTTGCCAGATGGATCTACGAGCTTCGCCTCAACCGGCTTGCTCGACATAATCGAAATATTTGCTTCTAGTACATTCGAGTTGGGAACTGAAATTTTCACATCCTGATAGCTGCCGTTTGCCGTCAAAGAATCAACCGGTACGACGTTCAGCTCCAGATGGCTGGCAAAAATTTCACTCAAAATTCGCGGCAAATCGTCAGCCGAATCGGTCGCGAATGATTTCCCGCCGGTCACTTCCGATAGCTTAGCAAGCGCAGATTCATTGAGTTTCCCATTTGCATTTAGGCCAATCGTATAAATCGGAACGCCTTTATCATTCGCTTCTTTAAGCGCCTTGTCCATGTCCGCGTCGGACTGCGCCTGCGTTCTGCCGGATGCCTTATTAAAATCGTTATTGCCGTCAGCTAGCAAAATAATCATCGGCTCGTGATCTTGGTCGGCACCATCGTCCAAAATCTGCACCGCTTCCTTTACTCCGACAGAAACATCGGTATAAGCCCCGCGATTTAACTGGTCGATGAAGCTCTTCAGCTTCTCTTTATCCGAAGCAGACTGGATTTCCAGCAGTGCCTTCTCGCGTTGAATTTCATCGGTATAAGCCACAATGCCAACGCGGTCGCCTTGTGTCGGCAGCATATCAATGAACATCTTCATGGCTTCATTTCCAATTTCCCCTGGATCGCTTGTGCTCATTGAATTGCTGACATCCAGCACAAGTACTGCATCAATTTGCGAGTCGCCTTGCGCTGCATGCGCGGTTTGTAAGCTGCTGAACGGCAGCAGCAAAATAGCAGAAACCATAATTAGCTGACATGATAAACGTTTTAATCTATTCATTTTGCTGTACTCCTTTGTAATGGGACAAACGGTTCTTCTTCGCTAGTCCAATAGTCACTGTTAGTCACTGCTACCAGTATGATGATATACTACAAAATAAGTATACCTGATAGATTTTGTTAAATCACTTTTATTGTAAGAAAGGAATAGGATATGGTTACCTACGTTTGTCTTGGACTATTGTTTCTTTTTGTCATCATCAAAGCAATGAGCTATCGTGCACAGCGGAGACGGGCGCCTTCTCCAGAACAGCTGAGCAAGCTTGTCCTTTCCATACTAAAAAGCAGCGGGCAGCGTGATCGCGAATGATGAAGAAGCTGCCGGTACTACTTAACCCTTATATTAAAACACGCTATCCTTATAATAAACTTAAAATTTGCCGAAGATGCAACCACTTTACAGTACTAGGTGATGCGCAGTGCCCCGTGTGCGGCAAATTTGCCCTGAAAAATGTTGAAGCTCAGGCAGCCTATAAGCTGAAGCTTAAGATGTGGAAAGAGCGGTTTTTTGCATTGTTTATTATCATTGTCGGATTTGCAATGAGCGAATCAGCAATGCATTCCACTTTGATTGTTGCTGGAGGAATGCTGCTAGTCGCTCTATTATGGACGTTGCAGAAGCGGTCGACCCCTGCACTTTTGCTCCTGCAGCTGCAAAAAATATTTCAAAAAGAGGCATATACCCTCTCTGCAGGTCTAGTAAATGACCGAGAAACAGCTATTCAAGTGTTCCATAGCGGCGATAAACCGCTTGCGTTTGAAATGCTGCGTGAAATTGGCGCGCTCGTCCATACCGACCAGCTTCGACTGGAGCAAATTTTGCTGCTTCAATCCTTTGTTTTGCGCAAGGATATGGATCTGATGCTGGACCCCTTGTTAATGGACCATTTTAATCCCGATCTCGTTGAATATATTGGCGAGCTTGCCAAAATCAGAAGAGATTTGCTGAAAGAAAATACATTCCGTTATGTACTGCTTCATGAGGCGCAGATTTTGAAAATGGAGCATGGCGAGAGCATTCTCGTTGGTGTTGCCGGTGCGGCAGTTAGGATGAAGCGATACATCACGCTCTATCCCTATTTGCTGATGCGCTATGCACGAAAGCTTCCTAAAGACCGTTTCTTGCGGCTTTATCAAATGCTTCAAAGCAGTCCGCACGCAGGAGCCAGCCCTTTATATCAAGAAGTAATGGAAATCTATAATGAACGTTACAAATGGGACGAGGATTTCAAGCGTACGAGCAAGGAAACAGACCTGTAAGCAGATCGAAACGAAATGATCAAATTAGAGAAATAATGAATAAAGGCAAACAGTCACTTTAACAAAAGTGATCGTTTGCCTTTTTTATGTGAATGAATGATTAGAGTCTTTAGGCAAAAATCAAAGCTTGTTCTCAGCTATGCTCAGACACTGTTTTCTTTAAAGGAATAACCATACTCCAAGTGTTCCCTTCAAAATCCCAAGGCTACAGCAAAGCCATATTCCTTCCATGATCATTCTCCTCGTCGATTAATGAGTCGATTTCGAATATTGCAGGGTGAATCTATCCACGTTTACCCATTGGCACAGGATCAGGCTGTTTAACAAATTTCAGCGCCAGCGCTACGAAGAGGAGCTCTGCCGTCATGCCGATCGATTGTGCCCATGCCCCAATCGTCCCGTTCCATTCTGGCGCGAGCCCAATGCCGATTAGAAGTGTGATGAAGGTAAAGCTGAGATTGGCAATTTGAGAACCAAAGATCAGCTTCGTTTGCCCTCTCACAAACACGAGTCCATTCATGACATCGAGCCAAGGCATAACGAGCGCGAACAACACAAAGGCTTGCAGCACTCGTATGCTCTCAGCTTGCAGCCGTCCATGAACGCCGATCACATGCTCTAGTAAAAATACACCTGCGGGTGTATATGCTATCAATCCCATTAATATAGCAGGAATAAAACCTAGCATTAAAATAAACTTTTGGACAGCTAAAGGATCGACACGATAAAAGTTAATCACAATTTGATGAAAATAACTGAAAAAGCTGCTGAGAAGCATAACTAGACTAGCCGCAATAGCAAACGATGAAATGGCTAGCTGCGCATCCCATGTTTTCCCCAGCATCGCATTAATCGCCGGTCCGATCCATACGGATATAAACGAGGATAACAGTAAGGGCCGGTAAAAAGAAAATACATGATGCTTGTTTTCAACAGGGTGATTGTCCAGCTTTTCGGGCATTTTGCGCACCAGTAAACGTCCTTCTGAATAGCTGACAGCCGCTTCGATTATCATGCCGAATAAGAAAATAATCGCTCCAACAACCCCGCTGGTAACGCCTGTATGTATAAAATAAAGCGAGAGCGCATACATTCCTGCCAATCTAATCGCCATGCCAATGGTTAACCATTTCGTCCGCAGATTGTAAATAATGACCCCATGGTAGAGACAACGAATGCCAGAGAACAAGCTTACGAACATCAGTACCTTGTACACACGAATAACATCATGGACATTGTCTTCACTTACCCCGAACACTCCCTTGAAAATAAGCGTTCCAACCGGGGTATAGCTGATTATAAAACCTAATAGCATAATGCTGGCAAACACAAGCTGTGCCACGGTAAGCGTCGATTTAAACGAGCGTTTGTCGCGAACGAGTGTGGAGCAGGTTTGCCGCAGCAGCACGGCTGGCCTCTCTGTAATAGCAAGCAAGCTCATCGCAAYGGCATAGCTGGCTATGATGCTCTCAGGGTTAGCCGCTCGGCTTAAGGTACTGTTGATAATGACATGTGAAATCGTAACTAAGCTTGCCGAAATGCCTAACGGGAGAAAGAAAGACCAAAGCTTTTTCATACTCACTGCTTGCTTCTGTGGCTCTGATAATGATAGGTTCATAGCTGCTTCTCCTTGCCATATCGTAAAAAAGTGTAGGCGTCCTCCTCCCGGAAAAGATACCGAGAAGCAGCCGCCGAACGTATTTGAACTTTCAAACGTCTCAAGAGCAGATTCCGTTATCGTCATCGAATCATGTTTGATTCATGTGAAACGCACTTTTTAAGTATAACTGGTATTTCTTCCCGATTCACCTTCTTTTTTGGTTAAAAGAAGCAATCATGAGAACTTTTATGAATTCCAGCTCTCTGAAAAATGAAGGTTTATTAATATTTTTGGAGAAAACCGAAAAAAAGCTGAATTCGGCAGCTTCACCGAAAAACAGCTTTTCCCCTATCATTATAACCATTCACTAAACAGCATAAGAGCCAATCCTTGCCCATATAAAGTAGTTATGAGTTCAATGTCATTGTATGCCTGAATCGTTGGCATGACTGGCGTACCGCCAGATATGCTAAGCACCTGACCATTATCATACGTGTGATCTATCAGTGCTTCCGTACTGCGAATGGCATAAGGACGCAAGCTCTCATCCAGCAAGCCTTGATTGATTCCTCGAATGATCCCACAAGCTATACCTGCGCTGCCTGATGCTTCAAAATAAAAGCTGCTTTGATCCATAACGGTATGCCATAGTCCGTTTGCAGCTTGGTATTTGACTAATCCCTCTATGAGGCGTTGATAGCTTTGAACGATATCCGCAGGAATCTCGGCCCATCCTTCCAATTCACTCAAGATTTCAGGAACGCCAACAGCAACCCAAGCATTGGCGCGAGTCCACCTTGCTGCTGACATGTGATTTCCTTCGGCACAATTCCAGCCATGAAATAATACGCCTGTATCCTGATCCTGTAAAAGCCTAAGATGGAGCCTCGTCTGATTGAGCGCCTCTTCCGCATAAGCCGTATTGCGCGTTTGCTTAGCAAGGCGAGCGAGAAATAATACAGCCATAAATATCGTATCTGCCCACACCTGCTCAGGAAATGCAGCTTTTTCGGTAACGGTATGCTCAAAAGCTCCTTCCCTTGTACGCGGAGCCTCAACCAGCATCCAATTTCCGATCTGCTTCGCAGCATCCAAGTAATATGGATCGCCAGTATACCGATAAAGCGCAGGATAAATTGCGTATGGAGCCATGCCATTAATGACCTTGACATGCTCTGACTTATCTCGATGAGCTCGAGTCCAGTTTATTAAATATTCCATTATCTTTGGATCATTTGTCCGCTCATAATAACGCAAGATAGAGATAACACCAACACCTGGAACCCAGTCCCAATGTCCAATGTCCATCCCCCACTCTAGCGAGGAATCATTCGTCATATACTCGTAGATGAGCTCTGCTTTTATTTTTATCATTTTTAAATTCAATGGTGATCCACTCATTCTATTTCTCTCCTCTTCCACTGCTTCTTTCTTGCTATAACATTAGAAAGTTATTGTTTGTAAGCTTTGTTTATCCGTAAAGGCTGCATTCGGCCAAGTTAAATTGAACTTCATATTATTGTCTTCAACAATAATATTGCTTAATGTTTTCTTACTGGCATTTACATAAGAAGGCGTGACGGTGAAGCCCTCCGTACTGCCGCTTGGACCATATTTCATCACCATTACGACCCAGTCTCCATTTAAATAGGATACATTCGAAACGCTGTCGATCAGATTCACATTCAATCTGTCGGTATTTTTTATATTGCCCCATGTAAAGTTTGCTTTGCTTTTTAAATCCGGGTTTTCGCGCAGTTTTTCAATCGTTTTGTAATAATTCCCCGGCACATTGAACGCGAAATTAGCAGTATCTGTATTGTTTTCCATGCTCAGATTCGGCCAGCCTTTCAAACTCAACCCATCCATTACTAATTCCGTTCCTTGGATAGAGCCGCTGTTTTGTGACAAATCGAGCGTTTGTGTTCCATTTGATACATTCATAATGCGTTTGGTGCTGGACATGTACGGCATGCCCACCAAATGGTTTAATGCTTTAAATGATACATTGGCATTAAACTTTACAGCCATGATGTTATAAAGCGAATCGCCATTGGTAATCCAATATTCATAACGTGTATTAGATAACGCTGAATTTGTTTTTTCTACTTTGCGTACCTGATAATTTGCAGTGCTGGCATATGCATTTTTACCTGATGCGGAGTTAACAAGAAAATTCCATGCGTTGTTTGTGTCCTTGTAGTACAGTCCTTCTCCCCGGCTTCCCGCTGCAACGGCTTCAGTAAATGCTGTCCCTTGAACGGAAATGGCTTGAGGCGTAGCCAAATTTGTTCCTGATTGATTAAAATAAACAGAAACGTTATTTTTGCTGAGACTGAATTCTGTATTATGGCTTGGTTTGCTGCCGTTCCAGCTCTTGAAATGATGGTGCATTTCAATATTGGAATGGGCCCTATGACCAATAACCTCAGTCGTGTAGTTATCATCCTCGAAATTCACTTTAACCGCGAGCAGCCTGCCAAGATCATAACCTGTCTCATGGCTGAACACATTGTTGCCGTAATAAGTGACATTGCCTTCATCGCCATCGGATTCATCATGTCTTGAGCCATAGTAGAGCCAGCCGTTCTCCGAAAGACGCTCATCAATGTAGGCTGCCATTTCAACACCATCTAAATAGAAATTGGAGGACTTATCATCAACGAGTGAATAAAGATCAGATAAAAAAGATAGTGCATAAAAACCGTAATGCGGATCGAATTTTTCTTTTTCATCAAAAATCATATGTCCGTTCACAAGGATACGATCATTTCTTACGCCGCCAAATGCCCCGCCATTACCCGGATTGGACATCGGATTATTTGTACCATCCACACCCGAATTGTAATAAGCGATAACCTCCGCCTGCAGTGTTGAATCTGCTAATGCTATGCCTAAAGTTAGCCCGCCAACCACAGCGCCAATCGCTTGGTTATCTGCATTTTGCGGATTATATACAGATACCCTCGTCAGCCATCTCCAAAGTGATCTTGCAATCGCCTCAAGCTTTGTTTTTTGTTCATTCGTAATGAGCTGTGGTTGCCCGATTTCGGCGCCATATTTAAGAATTTGGCCAATCGAGTTGAGTGCCCATGCCGTTGTCGGGTAATCCCCGATTGCATCGCCTTCACCATCAATATAAAAACGGTTGTAGTACTCGCCACTGTTTACTATATTTAAATAGGTTTTATCCGGGTTATCGATCGTATACGTTCTTTTATTAATATAGAAATCAATCGCTTTCTGAGCAGCCTTCTGAACATCCGCATCAGCTTTGCCATTCTGATTCCACCAATAGGTTAAAAGTGCAGCACCGCCAATCGTATTGTCGGTCATATCTCCACCTTGCCTTGGTGTAATTAGCTCTGCATCGTCAAACCACACCGTCCCGCTGGAATACCATGACCCTAAATTAACTTCAATCTTGGCAGTACCTGTTGGTACACTGAAAACGGTGCTAATTTCTTTCCAAGAGGTGGACGGCGGAGCATCCTCATATACGGATGGACCTGCATTTGTGTTATCTGCCTTCAAAAAATTAATACGAAGCATGACACCATAATTGGTCTGAGCAGAATCTGAGACAAATGCATCTGAAGTCTTGTATTTCGCTTTAAAAACCCGTCCATCGCCCTCTCGATATGTTCCCGTATATTGCTGATACCAATAAGCTCTGCCTGTTGAACTTGTCGAGCTAATGCCGATGCTCGCATTTGTGCCAGTCGTATCATATATTTTCATCGGCTTTGCGCTGCCTTCCGGCGCAGTGTATTTCCATCCATCCGGTTCACTGCCATTTGCCGTTGACTCAAAGCTTGCATTGCTGAGCACATTCGCATATTCCACTTGCAATTCATCGAACCAGACTGTCCCCGTCCCATTGTAAAGATAAAGTGAAATTTCCACATGATCCTCGGCAACCGATGCTGGAACAGTAAACTGACCAGCAAGCCGCGCCCAGTCATTTGTTCCTGTACTTCCTTGTACAAATACCTCTGGTGCTATATCCGCGTTATTCGCATCCTTGAATCGTATACCGATACCGACACCCATATCTGAGGAAGTGAGCTGATCCGTTTTGTACCAAGTAGAAATATTAAACGTTTTCTGCGATAGATTAACATCTTGTGCCCATGCTGCCTTAGAAGCCGTATTTGCTGTAATTTTGGCGCTTTTTGTACCTAGCTTTGCAACGGTAGAATCAATGGAAAAACTAGCATTTCCGCTATCAGAAACGAGTCGCCACGGCACAGCATAATTATTATTTGTGTCGATCATTGCTTTCTCAAAACCCGTTTCCTTCGGGCCCTCTTTATTCGCAACAATCTTACGGTTCATGAGCCGCGCAGCATCAAAATAAACCGTGCCTGCTGCATGAGACAGCTTAAGCTCAATATTGACATGGTCTATATTCACAGCATTCGCCGGAATCTCTACATCTCCCTTAAGCTCCGTCCATGCCTCAGCATCATCTTCTCCATTAAAATATACACTCTCTGCAACGGACTGATTTGAGGCATCAAGGAATGATATTTTCGCTGTGACTTTAGCGTCCTCTTGCATCGTATTCATTTTGTAATAGACGCTAAAATAATAGTTTTGGCCTGGCAGTACTCCTGCTAGGCTTGTTTTCCATGCCCCTTCATCTGCTGCCGAGCTAGCTTTAATTTGTACAAACCGCTTTCCAGCTAAAGCGGCTGCTAAGTTATCTTTAATGTAAGTAAGCTCTGGAAATCCGGCAAGCGTTGATGCCGTCCAATTAGTCGGCAAACTTTCGCCAGACTCAAAATTCCAGTTTCGTACAATATTAGTATTATGAGGAAAATCTTCGAAGTTTCCGTCTGGCTGTTGACCAGCAAGCAGCTTATCCTTTTGCGTTGTAAGATTATTCATAACACTTTGCTGGGTTGGATAAATTTCCTTAATGGGTATTTTTCCATGTGTGTAATCTGTTGCAGCATAGCTATTCCCTTGAATGATTAAACTCAATATCACAACAAAACAAACCATCTTCTGTAAAGTCTTTTTCGGTCGCAGCATCATACCAGCCTCCAACTTGAGATAGATTTGACAGCGCTTTCGCATTACGGTTATAGGATGAGTTATTTTTAATTTCATATCTTTGCATTCGCTGGGTTGGTATTAAAAAGCAGGTTGACAACAACCTGCTTTTTGATTCATTATTTCGCGATTTTGGAAGCATTCTTCTCATATTCGCTTGCTTTTTTAACAATTTCCTCGAACGTTTTTTCTGGTGTACTTTTTCCAAAGGACAACAAATCAACGATGCTTCCATAATCCTTTTGGAAGTTGCCCCAGCCAATGGCCCCAGGATTAAACGGCTGTGCATTTGGAGCCGTTTTATTTATGAGATCCACTTGTGCTTTATCAATTGGAGTGAACTTAGACTCCATTGCTGCCAACACTTTTTTCGAAACGGGAATACCTCTTGTTGTTCCAAGAATTTCAGCTACTTCTGCATCATTGATAAACCAATCAATAAACTTTTTACTCTCTTCCACGTATTTGGAATCAGCGCTAACACTCCAGAACATCGATGGCTTCAAATAACCGCTGCCTTTTGGACTTGTTACCAATCCCGCTTCATCCATATTATTAGCTAAACCTGGAAATTCAGAGGCAAAGGTACGACGAATGAGTGATTTGCCATTGATAACGATGTCTTGAGCAGGATCACCAATTTTATCAGTTGCCCATTGATCCGGCGGCAGGATAACACCTGATTTAATCAACTCAATGTGCTTGTTTGCCCATTCCAGCCAAGTATCTTTATCAATATTGAACTTGCCTTCTTGTGTTACCGAGTAACCCTTGCCTTTACTCAATTGGTACATATCATAACTAAAAAGATCGTTTAAAGAATTGTATAATGCATATTTATCTGCTCCGAGCTTAGCTTTCGCATCGATGCCGAATTGGAAATAATCATCCCAAATCCAGCCATCACTTGGCCCTTTAATTCCTAGGCTGTCAACGATCGCTTTGTTATAGCCCATCCCCATTGCGTTGTTGCCGAGCGGAATTGCAAATTGCTTGCCTGTATAATTCCCAGAATCTAGAAGTGTTTTATCCACATCGTCCAAATTGATGCCTTGGCTTAAATCTGCTAATTGACTGCGCCCAGCATATTCAGCTAGGTATGCAGCATCCATTTGGATAATATCAGCCGCGTTGCGTGCAGCCGCTTGCGTGGAAAGCTTTTGGAAATAACCGTCAAAACCTGAAAACTCCGGCTCAAACTGAATGTTCGGATGTTTCTCCGTATACAAGTCCAATGCTTTTTGTGTGGCTTCATGCCTCGTTTGAGAACCCCACCAAACAATTCGTA
The DNA here is from genome assembly GCF_052113545.1 of Paenibacillus sp. TAF43_2. Classification (NCBI taxonomy): domain Bacteria; kingdom Bacillati; phylum Bacillota; class Bacilli; order Caryophanales; family Paenibacillaceae; genus Paenibacillus; species Paenibacillus sp. TAF43_2. The sequence continues at coordinate 9,590 of NZ_JBFRDK010000045.1, read as the reverse complement.
AAGTAATCGGCTTATCTGTGCCCTTTACTTCAGAACCTTCCGATTGGTTTGGTTTATTTTCACCTGCTGCCCCGCAAGCAGTTAGTGAAACGAGCGAAGCAACCAGCACAGCGCCTGTAAGCGTTTTGAACCATTTCTTTTTCATCGATAACCCTCTTCTCTTCTATGAGTTAATATTGCTTGTTCTCAAAGTAAGTATAGAGCGATTACATTTGAACGAGTATATAACAAATGAATCATTCTAGTTAAATATCGCACACATCGTGGGCGGCTGAATCTCTCTCTTTAATCAAATCACTCGGATTTTTACCTGTGTGCTTCTTGAAAACAGTGCTGAAATAAGAAGGAATAGAGTACCCCACCTGTTCGGCTACTTCATAGATCATCCATTTCCCTTGCAGAAGCAGAAACTCCGCCTTTTCCATCCTTACTCGGATCAAGTAGTTCATAAAAGTCTCGCCGGTCGTTTTTTTGAAAATTTTATTTAAATAGTTCCGCGAAATAAAAATTTTATTAGCCAGTGTTTCAAGTGTAATATCCTCCGCATAATGCTCATGAATATATTGAATCATAAATTCAACCGCTTCCTTATGGCGCGGGTTCTCGTTCATCGTCCGATTGCTGTATAACTGCTCCAGCTTACCAAGCAGCCAAGCTTCCAATTGATCAAATCGACTGATGTTGTCCATCTCCTGCTGGATATCAATCATTTGATACATGTCTTGTATCGAGGCATCTACATCGTTCATCGCATACCCCATGACAGCCCACAGCTGCATTCCCAAGTTGCGAGCATAAGAGTAATCCAGAGCGACATTTTCAAATTGAATGAAAAAGTCCTTAATCGTTTGACGAGCTTGATCCATCTGCATATATCGCAAGGAATCGGTCAGCATTCGGAAAAACTTCACCGGTCCTGTCTCTAAATGCTCAAGATTCATACTGCCTTCCCTGCATGCTGCCTTCATCTGATTATAAAACCGAACGCTGTTTGAGAGACTCTGCTCGGTTGCCAGCACTTGAAAGGCTTCTTCTGTAGATATGGAAATTTCCTTCCATAATAATTTTGAACTGCCTACGCCGATATTCACTTGAAGATTCAAGTAGGTATCCATACAACGGATCATTTCAAGCCCGATTGCCGTAATCTGCTCGATTAAAGCATTCTCTGATAATTCTTTTGAGCCGTKAAGAACAATCATCATATGGCTGCTCTGGATTTCAATTAATTGGGAATCTGGCCAATGCTCCGCCAAAAGCTCATTCATAATGTTTCCGATCCCAAACCGAAATAAATGCCAATCCTGCATGCTGACATCTCTGATTCTGGAGGTTCGCAGCAGCTCAACCGCCATTACGATATGCCTTTGCTCGTCCCACTTTTCAAATGCTACAGGAATTTGCGAGTAAATAACCGGGTCAGTGGAGCCTGAGATGAGTGCTTTCAGCCATTGTTTCTCAACAAATGGTTCATACATAGACATTTTATTTGAAAGCAATGCCAGCTCTTGGCTGTTTTCAAACTGTTCGTTTAATTCCTCCAAAGCTCTGCCAAGCACCTTCTTCAAATCATCCAGCGTGATTGGCTTGCTCAAGTAATCGGATACATTCAATCGCAGCGCTTTGCGCGCATATTCAAAATCAGAATAGCCGCTGAGCACAATATATTTTGCTTCATTCCCTTCTGAACGCAATCTCTCAATCATTTCCAGTCCATTTAATTGCGGCATATAAATATCAGTAAGAACGATATCCGGCTTCTCTCGGGCAATAAGCTCATACCCGTCTAGTCCATTCTCCGCCTCTCCTACCCATTCAATTCCAAGCTTTCCCCAATCAAGCGCCTTCTTAAAACCTTGTAAAATATGAAAATCATCATCTATGACAACCATTCTCCACATCATTCTGTCCCCCTGTCATGACTTGCTCTCTAGAATAGGCAATTGAATATCAACCTGTGTTCCGCCATCTTTCACGTCTTGCATTTCAACTCCATAGGATTCCCCGTATAATGAAGCAATTCTCTCTTTTACATTTTTGACTCCATAGCCGCCAGAGGTTCTGGAAACACGTTGATTCCAGCCCTGTTGGAGACCGCGGCCGTTATCGACAATTCGAATTCGAATATGCTGCTCTTCTCGATGCAGGCTGATCCGAATAATGCCGTGCCTTCTTCCATTAAAACCATGAATAATAGAATTTTCGAGGAATGGCTGCAGCGTCAGCTTCGGTACATAATAATCAGTGCACTCCTCATCAATATCGAATTCGACCTGCAGATGGTCACCCCATCGAATTTGTTGAATAGACAAATAGCTCTCTGTATACAAAATCTCTTCCGATATACGAATCAAGCTCTCTCCATTAGAGAGACCAATCCGAAACATTCTCCCTAGCAAAGAAATTGCTTTACTAATATCAGACTGTTCCGCTTGAATCGCCATCCAATTGATTTGATCAAGCGTATTATAAAGAAAATGCGGATTAATCATCGCTTGAAGCGCTTTCACTTCAACTTCTTGACGCAACCTATATTGGTCCTCTAACGACGAGTAGAGCTCCACAATTCGTTCTTGAAGATTCGTATATCCTTGAAACAGTGAGCCAAACTCATTGCTGTAGTCAGAAGGCAGTTGAACTGCTGACTTTTCGAGCGAGAATCGATTCATTCTAGTAATTAATAAACGCAGCGGCTTTGTAAAGCCTCTGGACATAAACAATGCAAAAATTATCGCAACCATTAATGCAATACATCCGATGTAGAGCGATACCTGCACACTTTTTACGCTGCTTTCTGTCACTTGATCCCAAGGTGTAAGCTCAATAATAGACCAGCCGGATTTATCGAACTTGGACCATACCATCAACTGATCCTGATCGTTCTGAAATGGAATGCGCTGATATCCACTTTGACCTTTCATTTTTTTAATTAACTGCTTATAATGGTTCGCATAAAAGGACTCGCTACGACTCCCAATCGATGTAATGAGCCTACCTTGATCATCAATTAATAGCCGGCTGACATCCTCCGATTCGCTAGTCATTGTTTCCTGTATACCGGATACACTTGCATTCAGCATAATGACGCCATAAAACTGTCCGGAATCCGTTACGATCTTTTTCATAAAGCTAATCATTCTCGTCTTATTCTTCAAATAGGTTTGAACAGGATGCTCTGACACCCATGCTTGCGGTTTGCTGCTGAGCAGCGGATACCATGGTTCTTTCTCCAAAAGCTCGAGATCGAAAATTTGTACCGGACTATAAATATCCGTTATCAGCTTCGGCTCTTCAATATATAAATAAATCGATTTAATAAAGGACGAGGTATATACGCTATTGGAGAAAGTGCTTTTCATATCTTGGAATCGAAGAACATCCGACTGTTGGGAAAATAAAAACTGCTGCAAGTCATTATTCACCGCCGCGGTCGAAGCCATTTGCTCGATAAAGTTAATTTGATTGTTTATCTCGTCCCCCATCCGATTAAGCAGCTTTTGCTGATAAAAGGATACGCTTTGCACAGAATCCCGTGTCGTAATGCTAGAATTAAGCCAAGTCATAACCGAGACTAAAATGAAAATAAGCAAAGCAAAGCCGCCAAAGAGCAGCCAATCGATACCGAACTTTTTAAATGGATTTTTCATCCAGACGCGCCTCCTACATGAACAAAAAAGCTACAGAATCTGTAGCTTTTTAATATTAACCTTTGATGGCACCAGCAGCAATGCCCTCGACAAATTGTTTCTGCACCGCAAAGAAAAATACAGTGGAAGGCACAATAGAGACGAGCGACATCGCGAGCAGCTGCCCCCATGATCCTTCACCAGACTGCGTATCTACAAACAGCTTAATTGCGAGCCCGACCGTATAATGGCGTACGGAATTAATATAAATCAAATGGCCGAAGAAATCGTCCCAATTCCATAAGAAGCAATAAAGTGCTGTCGTAACCAAGGCAGGCCGTATAAGCGGAAGCATAATTCTTAAGTAAATGCCGATCCAGCTGCATCCATCTATTTTGGCAGACTCATCAAGCTCTCTCGGTATTCCTCTCATAAACTGAACGAGCAAATATACGAAGAATGAACCCCCAACACCTCCGGCTAATAAATGGGGAATTATGAATGGCCAATACGTATTGATCATGTTCATGGAATGAAACATCGTATACTGCGGTATGAGCGTTACTTGACCAGGCAGCATCATCGTTACGAGAAGAATACCAAGCCATACCTTGCGCAAAGGAAAATCCAATCGAGCTAGTGCAAACGCCGTAATGCTGCAAGAAACGAGAGACAAAACGATTAGGATCAGTACCAATGAAAATGTGTTGAAGTAGAAATGGCTAAATGTAAACTTGGGGATTGCACTCCAACCATCGATGAAGTTCTCCAAAACAATCTTTTTCGGAAACAGCCCTGGCAGCGTCATTTCACTGTCTGGCTTCAATGATGCTCCAAGCCACCACAAAACAGGATAAATCATCAAAACGGAGAAGAGCAGGATGCCGATATGTCTAATTGATATTTTTGAGGTCATTTCTGTTTCCTCCCTGTTTCTGATTCATAAAATACCCAATATCTAGATGATGCAAAAATGAGTGCCGTTGCGGCTCCTATGACAATAAGCAATATCCAAGCGAGAGCCGAGGCATATCCCATTTGCAGCTGATCAAATGCTCGCTCGTATAGATACAATGCATACATATAAGTTGAATTAGCCGGCCCGCCTTTCGTTATAATGAAGGCTTGTGTAAACATTTGAAACGACTGAATCGTTGCAAGGACTAAATTGAACAATAAAATCGGTGACAGCATTGGAAGTGTGATAGAGAAGAACTGCCTAAACTTCGTTGCTCCGTCTACAGATGAAGCCTCATAGAGATCGGTCGGAATTTGTTTCAATCCAGCCAAAAAGATTATCATCGTTGATCCAAATTGCCATACCGCCAATATAATCAAAGTCCAAAGCGCAGAATCCGGATCGCCAATCCAAGATTTTCCTGAGATGTTGAAATAGCTTAAGAAATGATTAATAAAGCCATCCTGTCCAAATATTTGCCTCCATAGGATAGATACTGCAATACTTGTGCCTATGAGCGAGGGAAAATAAATAAGCGTCCGATAATACGACATGCCTTTAATTTCTTTGCGAAGCAGCATGGCGACTAACAGGGCAAAGATTAACTTCAACGGCACAGAAAACACGACGAATTGAAGCGTCACCTTCAGCGATTGTAGAAATTTATCATCCTCAAGCACGATTTGTTTGTAATTATCCATTCCCACATTTGTCGGTTCATCAAGCAATGAGAAATCCGTGAAGGAATAGTAGAGCGATGACCCCATTGGCCATAATATAAATACAAACAAGCCAATTAACCAAGGAGCCATAAATAAATAGCCAATATACGGTGTTTCCCATCTTTTTATTTTCTTTCCTGATTTCATCTGTACATTAGGTATGTGGAGCTCACTTGTCTTCATACCGTACACCTCCCTGTTGCTTCAAGTATAGGGAATGGGAGAGTTCGTTTGTATACTACTAAAGAGCAATAAAGTTTAAATATCGACCACATTTCAATAWATAAAAAAAAGCATGCTGTGGGAGCAGCATGCTTTGCTTACTTGTTAGATCTCCGTTATTTTCCTCAACATCCGAAACACATGCGCAATTGGTGCAGGTCCCTTCATGGCAGCTTCAGGCAGATGCACGGAAATCCCTTCTTTCTCATGTGTCCAGTTCAGCTTTCCTTGCATTCCGAGCAGCTCAATCGACTCCAGCAAGCCTTCATAAGGAATAAAGACCATCTCTGAAACTACGGTATCAGCTGATGGATAGTGGTTGGCACAATAAACATTATCTCCTTTTTGCGTAAAAGCTTGACTGCCTGTATAGTAAGGCGCGCAAATGCGAGTACCATAAATCGCTTCTCCGTTCACCTTCAGCCAAGCGCCAAGTTCCTTCATGCGCTGGATAGCTCCTTCGGGAAGCCTGCCATCAGGCTGCGGAGCTACATTTAACGCAAGATTGCCGCCCTTAGCTACAACCTCAAGCAAAATCTTCACAATTTGGCGCGTCGGTTTGTATTTATCTTCATATCGGAAAGAGAAGGACGTCCCCATCGTAATGCAGCTCTCCCAAGGGATGTTCATCGCCTCGGTCGGAATGGTCTGCTCAGGGGTAACATAGTTTTCATACGGTCCGCCTACCGTGCGATCTGCTGAGAGCAGCCATGGCTGCTGCTCCCTTGCCTTCTCCACAATCTCGCCAAGGCGAATGTCCTGACCGCTCCGAAGCGGCTTTACCCAGCCGGCGTCAAGCCATAGCACATCTATTCGACCATACTGCGTCAATAACTCCGTAATCTGCTCGTGGGTAAACGCGACAAACTTGTTCCACAGCTCTGGATGCTCCTGCGGGTCGTAAGTAGGCCCACGCCGCGTATTGGTAAGGCTGCGTTCCATATCCGGAGCCCAGTAATAAGGCGTATGCCAATCTGCTTTCGAGAAATAGGCGGCGATAGACAATCCTCTCGCGCGGAATGCATCAAATACATGACGGCAAATATCGGCATATTTATGCGTATGAAACGGTGTCTGTTCATCAGTGATGCGATAATCCGTCGTTTTTGTGTCCCACATGCAATATCCATCATGATGCTTCGTCGTAAAAACGAGGTATTTGAAGCCTCCTTCCTCCGCTAGATCTGCCCATACGTCTGGCTGAAAGCGAATTGGATTAAACGTCTTATTTAAATCAAAATATTGCTGCTTGAATGTTTCGCCATCCTTCTCCCAGTCAATGCCTTCACGCGACCAATCCTGATCCTCGTCGCTTAGCGCCCAAGACTCTACTACTCCTAGCTGGGAATAAGGTCCCCAGTGCATCATAAGTGCGAGCTTCTGATCCTTAAACCATTCCAATCGCTCAAGCGTAACTGGATTATCAGGCCGTATCCAATCACGCTCGCTGCTAAAATTATGCACACCTTCATGAAGCTCTTGCTCTTCTGTTTCTTCTAGCACGTTATCACTGGATAGTTCGCTCATTGCTGCAAAGCCTCCTCCATTCGGTTACTAAGAATTGCCCAATGCATTTTGATAAATTTCAATGTATTTGCCAAGCTGCAAGCCGTCAAAGCCTTTTACATAAGCATCCCATTCCTTGCTGATGTCTTTGGAGCCCGTAATAAACTGTGCCATATTGGATTTGGTATAATCAATAATCGTTGTTTTGAGCTGAGCAGCGATTTCCGCATCATCCTGCGCAATGAATACGCCGTTTGGATACATTTCTTTGGAATGGAATGATTCATATTTTTTCGATTCCGTATTCAAACGTGTTCCGTATCCACCGTCTGCTAGCGGGTCCTGAATAGCCATCCAAGAGGAACGGTATGCATAGGTACGAAGTGAAGGGCCAATTTGCTCCCAGCCATCGTTATGCGTTTGCTTGCTCTCCCGTTGAATATAAGCATACTTAGCCTGCTTGCCATCAATATCTAATTCGCCGTCCTCTGCCTTGCGCCAGCCTTGACCTTCAGGGCCATTCTCTTGCAGCACAATTGCTTCCTCCGTGTACAAATAATCGGCAAGTCTGATCGCAGCGATCTGCTGATCTGCGGTCGCCTTATTCGTAATTGCAAATTGCGATTTGCTAATGCCTGCGAAATTAAGCGTCTGCTGTACGCCACTTGGTCCTTTCAGCGGAGGCAGCGTCACATAATCCTTGTGCCTAGGCTGTGTTTCCGACATATTATAGCCATAGCTTATCAGCGCGGTTGTCACAGCTCCCATAATGTTATCCGGCTCGCGGTTCGCCAGCTGTTGAATCGCATCCGCATTTTGCGTGAAGGCTGCCGGGTCGATCAACCCTTCCTTGTACAGCTTGTTCAAGTATTCAAGCCCTTGCTTCCATTCATCCTTGTTAGCTACAAAGTCGACTTTGTTATCTTTAACTGATAAGAAGGTACCAGCATTTTTCTCGGTATAATCATCTACTATAAACGCATTCATCAAGAAAGCGGACACGTTGCCAGCCCACATTTCATCGGACCCTGTAAGCGGAAGCTCATCCTTCTTTCCGTTTCCGTTCGGATCTTGTTCCTTAAATGCCTTCATGACCTGATAGAACTCCTCCGTTGTTGTAGGCAGCTGGAGCCCAAGCTTGTCAAGCCAAGCCTTGTTGATCCAAAGCTTCAAAGCATTATCGCAGTGGTAGCATTCATTGATTTGCGGCAGCGCATAGATGTTTCCATCTGGAGCTGTAATTGACGACTTCATATATGGAATATCTGCTAGAGCTTTTTTTATATTAGGAGCGTACTTATCGATTAATTCATTCAAAGGAAGGAATACGCCTTGTTTCCCATACTTCATTTGCTCTTCTCTTGTCAGATTAGCTTGCAAAATGACTTCCGGATAATCACCGCTTGCGAGCATCRGCTGTTTGCGGTCCTCAAGCGCATTGCTTGGAACGAGATCCCATGCAATCTTAATGTTCGTTTTTTCCTCCAAAAACTTCGTGTACGTATTCGTCTCCATGTTCTCGATCGTAGGAAGCTGAGGAGCAAACATCTTAAGCGTCATCTGCTTATTCACAATGGGATACGTACCTACAGCTGTAAAAAGATCCTCTTGCACAGCATTTGTTTCTTTTTGCCTTGTTTCCTCTGTTTTGCCATTGCCGGATTTCCCCGTATCCTTGCTGCAAGCAGCTAGAACAATAACACAACTAAGTACGACACACATTAAGATTGCACTGGATTTTTTCCATCCTTTTCTCATAAAACCGACTCCTCCTTGTGATATCCTAGTCACTCCTAGCAGCATGCTGTAACGTTTGTTATTGAATGATTGCCTCGGCCCCAAAGGCAACCCATCCCCCCTCCAAAAGAATCCTCCTACTCACCCCTTCAAGGAACCGATCATGACGCCTTTCACAAAATATTTCTGAACAAAAGGATAGATGATGAGTACAGGTCCGCTTGCAACAACAATCAATGAATATTTCAATAAATCCTTTAGTCCCTGCTGAGCAAGCATCTGATTCGCATTGGAGATCATCGACGCATCCACCGTATTTAAAATTAGAATATTACGCAATACGATTTGCAGGGGAAACAATTCCTGGGATCGCAGAAATATGAGTGCATCAAAATACGCATTCCAATGTCCTACCGCATACATCAGCATCATAACGGCTAAGATTGGCTTCGAGAGCGGGAGTACGATGCTGAAAATAAACCGAATGTCGCTGCAGCCATCGAGGTCCGCCGCCTCGGACAGCTCCTCAGGAATACTGGTCTGGAAGAAGGTTCGTGCTATGATGACTTGAAATACGGCAAGAGCTCCCGGCAAAATCATAGCCCATCTTGTATCCAGCAGATGCAGTTGTTTGACGACCAAATAATACGGAATCAGCCCGCCCTCAAACATCATCGTGATAACAAGAAGAACCATGAAAAAATTTCTTCCATAGAACGTTTTCCTCGCTAACGGATAAGCAAGCATGACCGTCAGAATAACATTAATGATCGTCCCGACTGCCGTATAGAACAATGAATTCATAAATCCAGTGCCGAT